>JBKPBB010000170.1:0-3617 GCA_046744245.1 Thermodesulfobacteriota bacterium | reverse complement strand
GTACTGCGCCCGCCACATCACGACCGTCGAGCGGCGGCGGATGGGCCCCTGCCTGATCGGGTCGCCCGGGCGCCACCGCGCGACGGTGGGCAGCGCCCGCACGTCCCCGGTGAATGCCGCGGGCGCGGCCGGCGGCAGCGCCGTCACGCCGCCGTCCTCGGCAGCGGCGAATGGGCCGACGAGGGCGACGACGACGAGCGCGGGCGCCAGCCCCAACCACCGTCGCGGGGTCCGGCCGTCGCGGGGGCAGCGGGGCGGCATCCAGGCTAGGTAACACGCCCCCCGAGCGCCCGTCAGCCAAATCTTTTGGCTACGGCGCGACGACCACCTTGCCGTAGCTCTGCCGCGAGCCGAGGGCCTCGAGCGCCGCGGGCAGCTCCTCGAGCGGATAGGTCCGGTACACCACCGGCTCGACCTTGCCCTCGCGGTAGAGCGCGAGCAGCGCGGCGAGCGTCTCCGCGATGCGCTCCGGCTGGTGGAGGGCGTGCGCGCCCCAGTGGAGGCCGACCAGGGAGATGTTCTTCAGCAGCACGCGGTTCAGCTTCACCTCCGGGATGCGGCCGCTCGCGAAGCCGATCACCAGGAGCCGCCCGTTCCAGGCGATGCACTTGAGCGAGCCGTCGAACACGTCGCCCCCGACCGGATCGTAGATGACGTCCGCGCCGCGCCCGTCGGTCGCCGCGCGCACCTCCTCCACCCAGTCCGCGCTCCGGTAGTCGATGGCGACGTCGGCGCCCGCGCGGCGGGCCACCGCCAGTTTCTCGGCGCCGCCCGCGGTCGCGATGACGCGCGCGCCGAGCGCCTTGCCGATCTGCACCGCGGCGATGCCGACGCCGCCGGCCGCCGCGTGCACGAGGAGCGTCTCGCCGCGGCGGAGACCCGCGCGGAACACGAGCCCCACGTACGAGGTCGGGTAGACGATCGGGAAGGACGCGCCCGCCGCGAACGACATGCTCTCCGGCATCTGCCACGCGCCGCGCGCCGGCACGGCCGCGCGCTCCGCGAAGGCGCCGAGCGGCACCGAGGCGAGGATGCGGTCGCCCGCGGCGAAGCCCTCCACGCCGGAGCCGACGGCGCGCACGACGCCGGCCAGCTCGGCGCCCGGGATGAACGGGAAGGGTGGCTTCACCTGGTAGTGCCCGCGCACCATGAGGATGTCGAAGAAGTTGCAGCCCGCCGCCCGCACCTCGACGGCGAGCGTGCCGGGTCCGAGTTCCGGCTCCGGCACCTCGCGTACCCCCAGGTCCCGGGGCTCCGTCCACCGGTCGACGACGATCGCGCGCATGCGCTACTCTATCGCCGACCACGCGGGGCCGACGCAACCCGCACGAAAGGAGCGCCCACATGCTCGAGGCCGCCGAGCTCGGCAACGTCGCCACGCGGCTCCTGTTCGAGAACGAGCGCGTGAAGGTCTGGGAGATGCGGCTCGAGCCCGGCGAGTCGTCCGACCTCCACCGTCACACGCTCGACTACCTGCTCTACATCCTCGAGGGCGCGAGCATCGACGCGGACCGGCCGGACGGCGAGTCGCTCCGCTTCCCCGTCGAGCCCGGGCAGCTCTTCTTCGTGCCGCGCGGGGGGACCGAGCGCGCCGTCAACCGGAGCGGGACGCGCTTTCGCGAGCTGCTGGTCGAGCTGAAGGATACCCAGGCGTGCGCCTCTTCGCCCTCACCTGCGGCTGGCTGACCGGCCCCGCCGGCAACTTCCTCGCCGGCGAGAAGGGGCGGCTGCGCGTGCCGGTGCCGGCTTATCTGATCGACCACCCGCGCGGCCTCGTCCTCTTCGACAGCGGCCTCCACCCCGCGGCGGGCGCCGACCCGGCGGGCCGCCTGGGCGCCGCGGCGAGCGCCTTCTTCCAGGTCCACTTCGCGCCGGGCGAGGACGTGGCGGGGCGGCTCGGCGCCCTCGGCATCGACGCCGGCCGCGTGCGCTTCCTCGTCAACTCGCACCTCCACTTCGACCACACGGGCGGGAACGCCTGCGTGCCGAACGCCGAGGTCGTGGTGCAGCGCGCGGAGTGGCAGGCGGGCCACGACGCGGACGCCGTCCGCGCCAACTACTACGACCCGAAGGACTACGACACGGGCCACGCGGTGCGCACGGTCGCGGGCGAGCACGACCTCTTCGGCGACGGCCGCGTCGTCTGCCTGCCGACCTTCGGCCACACGCCGGGGCACCAGTCGCTGCGCGTGCGCCTCGAGAGCGGGGAGGTCGTGCTGACGGGCGACGCCTGCTATCTCCGCCGGACGCTCGAGGCCCTCCACCTCCCCGCGATCGTCCACGACCGCGACGCGATGCTCGCCTCGCTCCAGCGCCTGCGCGCGCTCCGCGACGCGGGCGCGCGCATTTTCTTCGGTCACGACCCGGAGTTCTGGGCGACGGTGCCGCAGGCGCCGGCGCCCATCATCTGATCGCGTCCACCACCTTCGTGCCGGCGGGCGGGTCCAGGTCGACCGCGGTCGTCTCGAGGAGCCGCGCGATCATCATGTAGTAGCCGACGGTCACGATCAGCTCGACGATCTCCTGCGCGGAGAGGTGTTGCGCCAGCGCGGCGAAGGTCGCCTCGGAGGCGCGTACGTCGCGCACCACCTCGGTCGTGAAGCGGAGCACCGCCCGCTCGAGCGGATCGAAGGCGTCGGCCGCGATGTCGCCGCGCTCGAGGGCGGCGACCTGCGCCGCGCTCGCACCCGTCGCCTGCGCGATGGGCACGTGCTGCACCCACTCGTAGCGCGCCGGGGAGAGGGCGGCGACGCGCAGGATGGCGAGCTCGCGGAGCTTCGCCGAGAGCTTCTGGCGCCCGAGGATGGCCGTCCCGAGGCCGACCAGCGGGCGGAAGTCGCTCTCGGCGTTCGCCATCATGCGGAACACGTTGAGCTTGACGGGCAGCCGCTCGAGGAGCTCGCGCACGTGCGCCGGGGCGGTCGCGGGATCGACGTAGGGGAGGCGGGCCACGTGGTCCTCCTTCAGGCCATGAAGAGGCCGCCGTTCACGTCGAGCGAGACGCCGTTCACGTAGGACGCCTCGTCCGAGGCGAGGAAGGCGATCGCGGCGGCCTGCTCGTCGGGGGTCGAGATGCGCTTGATCGGCATGAAGTAGCCGTAGGCCGCGAGGCGGACGGAGCGCTCCTCGGATGTCTCCGCGGCACGGCCGGCACGCAGGAGCGGCGTGTCGACGCCGCCCGGGCAGATGGCGTTCACGCGCACGCCGCGCGGGCCGTAGTCGAAGGCGAGGTGGCGCGTGAGGCCGAGGAGCCCCGCCTTGCTCGCGGTGTAGGCGGGCCCGCCGTTCGCGCTCTTCGAGCGCCCGGCGAGCGAGGAGACGTTCACCACCGCGCCGCGCCCGCGCTCGGCCATGCCGGGGAGGAGCGCGCGGCACCAGTAGAAGGCGCCGCTCAGGTTGACGGCCAGCACGTGGTTCCAGCGCGCGTCGTCCAGCTCCGTGATGTCGCTCCCCACGGCGTCGCCGATGCCGGCCACGTTGGCGAGCACGTCGACGGGGCCCAGGTCGCGCAGGGTCGCCTGCGCCGCCGCGGCGACCTGGGCGCTGTCGGCGACGTCGCAGGCATAGGCGCGCGCCGTGCCGCCGCCGGCGCGGATGGCGGCCGCCGTCTCCTCGGC
>JBKPBB010000493.1:0-4551 GCA_046744245.1 Thermodesulfobacteriota bacterium | reverse complement strand
CCGGATGCAGGCCTCGAACTCCATCATGTTGAGGCCGAAGGCCCCGTCGCCGTACATGATGATGACGTCGCTCTTGGGCGAGGCGAGCTTGGCCGCCATGGCGTAGCCGGGGCCGGCGCCGAGCGTGCCGAGCGGGCCCGCGTCGAGCCAGTGGCCGAATCCGCGCGGACGGAGCACGTTGGCGGCGGAGCCGACGAAGTCGCCGCCGTCGCCGATCACGATCGTGTCGGGCGTGAGCAGCCGGTCCACCTCGGCGCACAGGCGGAGCGGGTTGATCGGCGTTTCCTCGGAGGTGAGCTGGGGCGCGAGGGCCGCCCACTTCTGCTTCTCGAGCCCGCGCAGCTCGCCGAGCCAGCCGCGCGACAGCTCGGGCTTCCAGCGGGCGGCGCGCGCGCATTCGGTGAGCGCCTCCATCACCAACCCCGTGTCGCCGATGATGCCCACGTCGCAGCGGCGGTTCTTGCCGAGCTCACGGCCGTCGAGGTCGACGTGGATCAGCTTCGCGGCCTCGTTGATGTGCGAGCCGCGCCCGTAGCCGATCCGGAAGTCGAGCGGCGTCCCGAAGATGAGGACCACGTCGGCGCGCTTGAGGGCGTCCTTGCGCGTCTGCAGGAACCAGTGCGGGTCCTCGGGGTCGAGCGAGCCGCGCGCCTGGCCGTTCACGTAGACCGGCATGCCGAACGTGCGCACGAACTCCGCGTACGCCTCGCGCCGGCGCGACCAGAAGAGCTGGCTCCCGACCAGGCAGACCGGGCGCTGCGCCCCGCGCAGGAGGTCGAAGGCGCGCTCCACGTAACGCGGGTCGGGCGCCACCCCGGCCTCGGTGCGCGAGCCCTCGGGCACGACCACCTCGCTCTCCTCGAGGTTGTCGAAGAGGAGGTCGAGCGGCATCTCGAGGAAGACCGGACCGGGCACGTTGGTGGTCGCGACGCGGAAGGCGCTCGCCACGTACTCGCCGAGCCGGCGGGCGTGCGGCACCGACACCGCCCACTTGGTGATCGGCTTCATCAGGTCCACGTGCGCCATGTCCTGGAGCCCGCCCATGTCCTGGAAGAAGCGCGGCGCCTGCCCGCCGATCACCACCATCGGGATGTTGGCGCGCCAGGCGGTCGCCACGCCGGTCACGGCGTCGGTCAGCCCGGGGCCGGCGGTGACGATCGCCACCCCTGGTTGTCCGGTGACGCGCGCCCAGCCGTCGGCGGCGTGCGCCGCCGACTGCTCGTGGCGCACGTCGACGATGCCGATGCCCTCGTCGAGGCAGCCGTCGTAGATCGACATGACGTGCCCGCCGCAGAGCGTGAACACGTAAGGCACGCCTTCGCGCTTGAGCGCGCGCGCGACGACGCGACCACCGTGGATCTGCATGCGTTCCCTAGGCCCCGAACGCGATGTCGCGGATGTCCGGGATCTGCTGGCGCATGTAGTCGGCGAGCCGTTTCTTCACGCGCGCCTCGATCTGCCGCACCCGCTCGCGCGTGATGCCGAACTCGTCGCCGATCTCCTGCAGCGTCACCGGCTCCTCGTCGCGCATGAGCGGCGCGAGCCGCCGCTCGTAGATCACCAGGTCCTTCCCCTTGAGGGTCTTCTGGAACTCGTTCGCCGTCTCGCGGATGAGCCGATGGTACTCCTTGTCGGCGACGGTGTCCGCAGTCTGCTCGCGGCTCGGCAGAAAATCAAGGAGCGTGGCGTCCTCGTCCTCCCCGACGGGCGCGTCGACCGAGACGTCGCGCGCCGCGAGGCGCTGCTCCATCTCGACCACTTCCTTCTCGCGCACGTCGAGGCGCTGGGCGATGAGCTTCGGGCTGGGCGTGAAGCCCTCGCGCTCGAGCCGCTCGCGCTCCTTGGCGAGGTTGAAGAAGAGCTTGCGCTGCGCCTGCGTGGTGCCGACCTTCACCAGGCGCCAGTTGTTCATGATGTAGCGGATGATGTAGGCGCGGATCCACCACACCGCGTAGGAGGGGAAGCGGATGCCGCGGTAGGGGTCGAAGTTCTTGACCGCCTCGAGGAGGCCGACGTTCCCCTCCTGGACGAGGTCGAGGAGGTTGTGGAAGGCGCGCTGGTACTCGCGCGCGATCATCACGACCAGCCGGAGGTTGGCCGTGACGAGGCGCCACGCCGCCTGCCGGTCCTCGTGCTCGTGCCAGCGCACGGCGAGCTCGTGCTCCTCCTCGCGCGAGAGGAGGGGGATGCGGCGGATCTCGCTCAGGTAGCGCTGGAGCGCGTCGGCGGGGACGAGGGCGCCGCCCGGGCGCGACTCGAGCGCGGGCTCCGCCGGCGGCGACGGGACCTTCGCCTCGGGATCGATGTCGGCGTCGCGCGGCATGACGCTCGGAGTGGACCGCCTCCTAGACGGCAAAGTGCGCCCGCGGGTTCTCGGCGTACGCCTCCTCGAGCGCCTCGACCGCGTCCTTCAGGCGCTCGGCCGCTCCATCGGCCGGCACCTGCACCATCAGGCGCACGTAGAGGTCGCCCGGCGCGCCGCCCTTCGGATCGCGCACGCCGCGCCCGGAGAGACGAAGCCGCTGCCCGCTCTGGCTCCCGCGGGGCACCTTGAGCCGCACCGTGCCGTCCGGCGTCGGCACCGCGATGGTCGCGCCGCGGATCGCCTCGCCGACCGTGATCGGCACCTCGATGGTGAGATCCTTGCCGTCGCGCTGGAGGAACGGGTGCGGCCGGACCTTCACGATGAAGTACAGGTCGCCCGCTGGGGCGCCCCCTCGCCCCACGCCGCCCTTGCCCTTCACGCGCACGCGCGCGCCGTCGCCCACTCCGGCGGGAATCTTGACCGTCAGCTGCTCGCGCTGCTCGACCGTGCCGGTGCCGCCGCAGCGCGTGCAGGCGCGCATCCCCTGCCGGCCCCTGCCGCCGCACTGCGGGCAGGGCGCCGGCCGGCGGACGCTGACCGACGTCTTCGTGCCCCGCAGCGCATCGAGGAAGTCCACCTCGATGGGGTGCTCGAGGTCGGCGCCGCGCGCCGTCCGCGCCGCGGCGCCGGTGGCGGCGCCCGCCCCGAACAGCTGCTCGATGATGTCGGCGAAGCCACGCTCCTCGTCGTCCTCCTCCTCCGCGGCGCGCCGCCGACGCCGCCCGCCGGAGCCGCCGAAGCCGAAGCCCTCGAACGGACCCTCGCGGCGGAAGGAGAAGCCGTGCCCGCTCTCGGCCCAGCGCTTGTACTCGCGTGCACGTGTCGGATCGAACCCGGCCTGCAGGCCCTCCAAGCCGAACTCGTCGTAGAGCTTGCGCTTGCCGGCGTCGGTGAGCACGTCGTGCGCGACGGAGATCTCCTTGAAGCGCTCCTCGGCCTGCTTGTCGCCCGGGTTCAGGTCGGGGTGGTGCTTGCGGGCGAGCCGGCGGTACGCCTTCTTTATCTCCTCGGTGGTGGCGGTCCGCTCGACGCCGAGGATCGTGTAGAGATCCCGCTCCTTCGCCATCGCTCCCGCATCAGCTGCCGTACCGGATCCGGACCTTGTCGGCAGCGATCTCGCGCAGCGCGGAGACGATCTCCTTGTTGTCCGACTCGACCAGCGGGCGCGCTCCCTTGAGCAGCTGCTTCGCCCGGCGGGCGGCGAGCAGGACGAGCTCGAAGCGGTTGGGAACGCGCTCCAGGCAATCCTCGACCGTGATGCGTGCCATGGGCTGAAGGAACCTCCTCGGCCGACTACTAACGGAAATCCGGCGCGAAGGGAATCGCTTGACTTGCCGCGGGGCGGCCGGTACGAGCCTCCCGCGCATGGGGCTCCTGTCGCGCCTGCTCGGGACCGAGGGCGCCGCGCGCGACCTGCTCGCGGACCTGACCGAGGACTACCGCGCCGAGGCCGCGCAGGCGGCCCTGCTCCGCGCCCACGCCGAGCGCGCGCGCTACCCGCAGGCGGCGAGCGCGCTGCGTGGCCTGGCCGAGATGGAGGCCCGCCACGCGGAACGGCTGCGCACGCACCTCCTCGCCCTCGGCGGTCAGCCGCCGACGGCGGCGCCGGCGACGGTCGGCGGCAACAACCAGTGGGAGCGTGCGGTCGCCGCGCTGCACGCCGCGCAGGCGAAACGCCGCCGCCTGGTCGAGCAGATCGCGCACTGGGATCCGGAGGAGCCGGGGGTGGTGGCCCTCCTGCGCCAGATCGAGCAGGAGGACCAGAGCCAGCAGCCGGTCTACGAGGCGCTCATCATGCGCAGCGACCCGCAGTCGATCGACTGACCTCGCGCCTCGTTCTAGCGCGTCATCTCGACGAAGAGCGACGCCGAGCCGCGCCGCACGCGCAGGAGCGCGCGCCCCGGGCTCGCGGCGAGCGCGCGGCGGAGATCCGCGGGGGTGCGCACCCGACGGCGGTTCGCCTCCACGATGACGTCGTCCGGCTCGAGCCCGCCCTCGTCCGCCGGGCTGCCGTCCTCGACGTCGACCACGCGGACCCCCGAGCCGGGCTCGAGGCCGAGGCGACGTGCGTCGCGCGGCCCGAGTGCCTCGACGCTCAGGCCCCACGCCTCGGCGCCGCCCGGGCTCGGCGCCGCGCGACCCTCGCCCGGCGGCTGGGGCGGCATCTTCGCCACCGTGACGTCGAC
>JBKPBB010000195.1:0-4270 GCA_046744245.1 Thermodesulfobacteriota bacterium | reverse complement strand
GTTCCAGCACGTGACCTACCGGATCGATCCGAAGAGGTTCCGGGGTCGGGAGCTGCTCTATCCGAACTCCCCGGAGCTTCGAGACGTGCGCGACGAGGTCGCCGACCATCAGGGATTTCTCACCTCGTTCGCCGCCCGCCCGACGCTCGATCGCTTGATCGACGGTATCCGGACGGAGATCGTGACCGCCTTCGTGCGCAGCGCCTTCGACCTCGGCCTCGACGGAGACGAGAAGAAGGTCGACCTCGGCGGCGCGCGCGAGGTCCTGGACCAGATCTCGACCCGGCTCGACCGGCCCGCGCCCTACCGGTCACCGTGGGGATCGCTCTTCTCCCTCGATCTTGGCGGCGAGGACGCCGGTTACTTCCTCTCCGACGACAAGCGCCTCCTTTTCCTCCTGGTGGAGGCGACGCGTGCGAAGGCGAGCTTCACGAACTACCGCGACGCGATCGACCCCCTCCGGGCGGCGATGGCACACGTCGGGACGGAATTTCCCGACGTGAAGGCCGGGCTTACCGGCGCCCCGGTGCTCGCCAACGATGAAATGGAAGCGGCCTTCCGGGACAGCAAGCGCGCGACAGCGCTCGCCTTCGCGCTGACGCTCGCCGTACTGACCATCGCCTTTCGGCGGTTCGGCATGCCAGTCCTCGTGCTCGCGACGCTCGCCGTGAGCCTCTGCTGGTCGCTCGGCGTCGTGACGCTCGTGGTCGGCCACCTCTCGATCTTCTCGATCATGTTCATCTCGATCGTCGTCGGCCTCGGCACCGACTACGGGGTCTACTTGATCTTCCGCAACGAAGAGGAGCGTCGCGTCGGCCGCTCGCCGCGCGAGGCGCTCGAGACCACCGCGATGCGCGCGGGACCCGGGATGCTGAGCGGAGCGCTCACGGCAGCGGGCACGTTCTACGTGCTCATGCTGACGGACTTCCCGGGCATCCGCGAGCTCGGCTTCATCGCCGGGACCTCGATCATCCTTGCCTGGCTCTCGATGATGACGCTCCTCCCCGCCCTCGTGCTCGTCACCGGGCGCGGGCATGTCGAGCGGCGACGTGAGACCGGGCCGCAAGCCGCGCCGCTCGTCGCGCGGGTCAGTCGGCATCCGCGGCTCGTCGTCGGACTCGCCGCCGTGGCCGCCGCGCTCTCGCTCGTCGCGCTGCGCGGCGTCCGCTTCGACTACAATCTCCTCCACCTCCAGGCGCGCGGCACCGAGTCGGTCGACTGGGAGGAGCGCATTCTCCGCTCCGCGGGCCGCTCGAGCTTCGTCGCGCTCTCGACCGCCGGGTCGCTCGACGAGCTCCGTCAGCGGGTCGCCGCGTTCGAGGCACTCGATTCCGTATCCGAGGTCGAATCGGTGCTCTCTCTGATTCCCGCGGACCAGGAGGCGAAGGCGAATATCCTCGCCGAGATCGCGCCGATCGTCGAGCCCGTCGCGGTCGGCCCGCGCGGGCGTGTCGATCTTCCCCGACTGCTTGCGGCGGTGCGGGCGCTCCGCCAGCGCCTCGATCTCGCAGCCGACGAGGCGCCGTCCGGCCATGATCGTGACGAGGTCGTGGCGCTGCGGGACGAAACGGCTGCGCTCGCGCGCAAGCTCGAGCAGACACCCCCTGCCGCCGCGCCCACGCTCGCGACGCTGCAGGACCAGCTCCGCGCCGATTTCGCGCGTACCCTCGGCCGTCTCAAGCGAAACCTCCATCCCACCCCGATCGGTCTCGCCGACGTGCCAGGGGAGCTCCGGCGGAAGTTCGTCGGGCAGAGCGGCCGCTTCCTCCTCCAGATCCAGCCCAAGGTCGACATCTGGGACCGCGACGGCGCCGAGCGGTTCATCCGGGAGCTGCGGACGGTGGACGCCGACGTGGCCGGCACGCCAGTCATCACGTTCGAGGCCATCCGCTCCATGGCGCGGGCCTACCGGCAGGGGACGCTGTACGCGTTCCGGCTGGTCGGACTCCTGAGCGCAGCGATCGTCCGGCGCGCGCGCGAGAGCGTCCTCGCCACGGCCTCGCTCGCGCTCGGAACCTTCTGGACGGTCGGTCTGATGTTCGTTTTCGGGTTGCCCTTCAACCTGGGGAACGTCTTCGGCTTCCCGCTCATCCTCGGGGCGGGCGCCGAGTTCGGCCTGAACGTCGTGCTCCGCTACGGCGAGGCGCGGCAGCACGGCGGGCCGCGCTTTCCGCGCAGCACCTTCTTCGCGGTGCTCGTCAACGGGCTCACGACCGTGGTCGGGTTCGGGAGCCTGATGATCGCCGCCCACCGCGGCATCTTCGGGCTCGGGCTCTTGCTGACGCTCGGCATGATCGCGACACTCGTCGCGTCGCTGATCGTGCTGCCCGTCCTGCTGCGCTGGACCGAGCTCCGCACCACGGCGGAGGTGCTCGTCATCGAGCCCCCGCCGCCAAAGCGGGCGGCAGCGTAGACCTACTGCTCTTCCGCCAGCTTCGTCTCGATCCGCTTCACGAGCGCGTCATACGACGAGGCGCGGATCGTCTTGGTGAACTGCGCGCGAAAGTTGCCGGCGAGGCTCACGCCGTCGACGACCACGTCGGAGATCTTCCAGGTCCCGCCGTCTGCGGTGAGACGGTAGTCGACCGGCAGCTCGTCGCCGCCCTTCCGGAGGAGCACGGTCTTCACGGTGGCCCGTCCCGCGTCGACCGACTCCGCGCCGTAGGTTGCGGCACTGCCACCGAGAAAGCGCAGCACGAGCCGATCGTACGAGCGTTCGAAGAGCTGGGCGAAAAGGCCGACGAACCGGTCCCGCTGCTCGGGGGTGAGGCTCGCTCAGTGAGATCCGAGGGACTCCTGCGCCATCGTCCGGAAGTCGAACGACTCGTGCATGACCTTCGCCACGCGCTCGCGCCGCTCGCGCTCGTTGCTCGATCCTTGCAGCTGAGGATCGTTGAGCACCGCCGACACGGCGTCGACCGTCTGGCGGACGCGCTGCTGCGGCGCTCCCGCGAGCGCGGCCCCGGCGGCGAGCACGACGAGCGCGGCGGTAGAGAGCGTCGACCTCACCGCTGAAACGTATCCCAGCCCCGCACCGCGGGGAATCCCGCAGGACGCTCAGCCGTTGGGTCGGGGCACCAGCCCTGGGGCGACACCGGCGCTCGTCACCCGGTCACGTGAAGTCGCCACCCCGCCATCGACCGGAACCGTATCGGTCGAGTCCGCGCAGCATTTCACCGGTCGCAAGAGCCCTCATGCCGTGATCGTATTCGTTGGCGAGCGCTTCGCTCAGTGAGCGGGACCACTGCTCGTAGCTCGAGAGCCGATCGCTCCGCAGCGCGGCCTGCGGCCGCGACGCGATCTCGGTCGCGAGTGCGATTGCGACGTCGAGCGCGGTGCCGGGTGGGACCAGCCGGTTCGCGAGTCCCATGCGAAGGGCTTCGTCCCCGGATACCCCACGGCCGGTCAGGATGAGGTCGAGCGCATGGCTGTGCCCGATCAATCGAGCGAGCCGAATCGTCCCGCCATCCATCAGTGGAATGCCCCAGCGCCGGCAGTACACACCGAAGACCGCGTTCTCGGCCGCTACGCGGAGATCGCACCACGCCGCAAGTTCGAGGCCGCCGGCGACCGCGTGCCCTTCGACGGCGGCAATGACCGGCTTGTCGAGCAGCATGCGGGTGGGCCCGACCGGACCGTCACCGTCGCGGTCGAGGCGACTCGCACGCTCCATCCCCGGCTCTCGCATCGCCTTCAGGTCGGCGCCGGCGCAGAAGGTGCCGTTCGCTCCGGTGAGGACGGCGACGTGCAGCGACTCGTCGGCCTCGAAGCGGCGGAACGCATCGGCAAGCGCCGCGGCCGTCGGGCGGTCGATTGCGTTGGCGACTTCGGGGCGGTCGATCGTGACCACTGCGACGGCACCTTGGCTGCGAAATTCGATGCTCATGACAGGCCCTCCCATCCGATCCGGACGCCCGCGAGGGACGGTGCCCTCCCACGTGTGCGGCAGTCAAGCCGCCGGTGTTCCGTCAAGCCGGTGGTCTGATATGGCTGGGTTCCAGCAGAGGGTGGCCGGAACGCACCCGCCGACGGAACGGAGGCTACGATGGCGCATACGGTCTTTCACACCTGCTCGCTCTGCGAGGCGACGTGCGGGCTCAAGTTCGAGGTGGAGGACAACCGCATCCTGTCCGTGCGCCCCGACGAGGACGACGTCTTCTCCAAGGGCTACGTCTGCCCGAAGGGGATCGCCATCGCAGACGTCCACCACGACCCGGACCGGCTACGCCGACCGGTGCGCCGGAACGCGGCAGGCCACTTCGAGGAGATC
>JBKPBB010000386.1:0-3523 GCA_046744245.1 Thermodesulfobacteriota bacterium | reverse complement strand
GCTCGCAGCCCCCGGATCGTTCGCCGCAGCCGCCATGGTTACTCGGACAGCCTCCTGGCCTGCGCGCGTGCCTCGAGGAACCCGACCAGCTTCACGACGTCGTCCGCCGCGATGCGCCCGATCGGCCCGGAGCTGTAGGTGGCGTGCAACACGCGGCGGTCGGGTCCGAGCAGGAACTCGCTCGGCTGGAGGATGTTGCGCTTGGTCTCGTAGAGCGCGCCGATGCGGTCGGCGTCCTCGGGGATGCCGAGGCCCCACGCGACCGGGAACCCGAGGCGGTCCTGCTCGACCGTCTCGCGCGCCTTCTCGCGCGAATCGGTCGAGAGCGCGAGCACGGAGACGTCATGCGCGCGGAGCTCGTCCAGGTGCGCCTGGAAGTCGGCCAACTGCCGACGGCAGAAGGGTCACCACCAGGCGCGATAGTAGAGGATGACGGCGTAGCGGCCCGTGAGCTCGGCCGGCACGTGCAGCGTGCGGCCGTCGGTCGTGGTCACCTCGAGGGCGGGGAACGGGTCCCCGGGCTTGAGCGGCGCCGCCATCGCCCTCGTTATCCCTGCCACGCGAAGCCGTGCGCCGCAAGGCGGGCGCGCCCATTGACGCTGCGTGGAGCCCGCGCTACGCATTGCGGTCGAACCCGTACAAGGAGGACTATCCATGGCGATCCAACTGGGGGACATCGCGCCCGATTTCGAAGCCGAGACCACCGAGGGCAAGATCCGCTTGCACGAGTGGATCGGCGACAAGTGGTGCCTGCTCATGTCGCATCCCAAGGACTTCACGCCGGTCTGCACCACCGAGCTCGGTTACGTCGCGAAGATCAAGGCCGAGCTGGAGAAGCGCAACTGCAAGGCCATCGCGGTGAGCGTGGACGACGTGAAGTCGCACAAGGGCTGGATCGGCGACATCGAGGAGACGCAGCACGCCAGGATGAACTTCCCGCTCATCGGTGATCCGGACCGGAAGGTCTCGAACCTCTACGGCATGATCCACCCCAAGGCGAACGACACCCTCACGGTGCGCTCGGTCTTCTTCATCGACCCGAACAAGAAGGTGCGGGCGATGATCACCTACCCGGCGAGCACGGGGCGCAACTTCGACGAGATCCTGCGCGTCCTCGACTCGCTCCAGCTGACCGACAAGTACCAGGTGGCCACACCCGTCAATTGGAAGCAGGGCGACGACTGCGTGATCGTGCCGTCGCTCACCGACCCGGAGGAGCTCAAGCGCAAGTTCCCGAAGGGCTACAAGGCGCTCAAGCCCTACCTCCGGATGACGCCGCAGCCGAACCGCTGAGCGGGCGCCGGCGTGACGGCGGCGCCCGCCCCCGTCACGCCAGGAGCACCGCCACCACCAGCACGATGCCCGTGACGTAGGTCCCGAGCGCGCCCATGAAGCGCAGCGGGTCGACCCCGTCGAGGCTCTTCGCCAGGATCATCCCGAGGGCGTGCAGGTAGCGACAGAGGGTGGCGAGGACGAAGGTCCACACCACGAAGCGCCCCGGTTGGTGCGCGCCCAGGTACCAGGTCAGGAGCGCCAGCATGGGCGCGTACTCGACGGCGTTGCCGTGCGCGCGCACCAGCTTGTAGAGCCGGTCGGTCGGGTCGACCGTGTAGGCGAAGTTGGTCCCCGTCGCCCCGCGCACGGTCGACACCGCGAGGCCGAGCCCGAAGACGAGCAGCCCGAGCAGACCCATACACAAGACCGCGGCATGATTCATCCCAGCCCCTCCTTTTCTGCTGGTGCAGCGAAAACACCGGATTTGGGAGAAATGCAAATCCTCTGCTAAGAGGCGCCATGCCCGGCACCCTGACGCTCGACGGCCTCGAGAAGCTCGTCCGCGGCGGTGAGATCGACACGGTCCTGGTCGCCTTCCCCGACCAGCAGGGCCGGCTCATGGGAAAACGCGTCACCGGGAGCTTCTTCCTGGACCAGGTGGCGCGGGGCGGGATGCACGCCTGCGCGTACCTGCTCACGGTCGACGTCGACATGACGCCGCTGCCCGGCTACCGCATGGCGAGCTGGGCCACCGGCTACCAGGACTTCCACGCCGTGCCGGACTGGACGACCCTCCGGCCCGTCCCCTGGCTCGAGAAGACGGCGCTCGTCCTGTGCGACCTCGAGGACGAGCACCACCGGCCCATCGAGGCCTCGCCGCGCCACATCCTCCGGCGCCAGGTCGAGCGCGCTGCAGCCCGGGGCTACCGCGTCTACGTCGCCTCGGAGCTCGAGTTCTTCCTCTTCAGGGACTCCTACGAGACGGCGCGGAGGAAGCGCTACACGGGCCTCAACCCGATCGGCTACTACGCCGAGGACTACCACATCCTGCAGACCACCAAGGAGGAGTTCGTCCACCGCGACATCCGCAACGGCATGCTGGGCGCCGGCGTCCCGGTCGAGTCGAGCAAGGGCGAGTGGAGCGCGGGGCAGCAGGAGATCAACCTGCGCTACGGCGAGCCCGTCCCCACCGCCGACGATCACGTCATCTACAAGAACGGCGCCAAGGAGATCGCGCACGCGAAGGGCGTCAGCATCACCTTCATGGCGAAGGTCGACATGGGTCAGGCGGGCTCGAGCTTTCACCTGCACTCGAGCCTGTGGGACAGGGCCGGGCGGCGGAACCTCTTCCACGCGAAGGGCAAGCCCCACGGCTCGGCGCTCTTCGGCCACTGGGTGGCCGGGCAGATGGCGTGCGCGCGCGAGCTGGCGTGGTTCTACGCGCCCTACGTCAACTCCTACAAGCGCTACCAGGCGGGGACATTCGCGCCCACGCGCATCGCCTGGGCGTGGGACAACCGGACGACCGGCTTCCGCGTGTGCGGCGAGGGGCCGTCGCTACGGGTCGAGAACCGCATCCCCGGCGCGGACGCGAACCCGTACCTGGCTTTCGCCGCGACCATCGCGGCGGGGCTCTACGGCATCGAGAAGAAGCTCGAGCCACCGCCCCTCTACCACGGCAGCGCGTACGAGGACGGCCGCCTGCCGCAGGTGCCGGGCTCGCTGCGTGAGGCGGTGGCGGCGCTCGAGCGGAGCAAGGTCGCGCGCGAGGCGTTCGGCGACCAGGTCTACGAGCACTACCTCCACACCGCGCGGCTCGAGCTCGAGGCCCTCGACAAGGTGGTCACGAGCTGGGAGCTCGAGCGGAACTTCGAGAGGATCTGACCATGCGGCTGGAAGGGAAGGTCGCGTTCATCACCGGGGCGGGGATGGGGCAGGGGCGCGAGGGGGCGCTGCTCTTCGCGAAGGAGGGCGCGTCGGTGATCGTCGCCGACATCGACGCCAAGGCGGCCAAGGAGACGGTGGCGATGATCGAGCGCCGGGGCGGGCAGGCGCTCGGGGTCGTGGGCGACGTCTCGAAGGAGGCCGACGTGAAGCGCATGATCGCCGCCGGCGTGAAGCGCTTCCGCGGGCTCCACGTGCTCTACAACAACGCGGGCGTGCTCTGGAAGGACCGGGACAAGTCGGTCCTGGAGACGGAGACCGCCAACTGGGATCGCGTGATGGACATCTGCCTCAAAGGCGCCTA
>JBKPBB010000025.1:0-6264 GCA_046744245.1 Thermodesulfobacteriota bacterium | reverse complement strand
CCCTCGGGCCGCGCGGCGGCGAGCGGGGGTGGGGGCGGGCTCTCCCGCGCGCGCGCGCCGCGCAGCGCCGCGAACTGCCCCCCCACCACCAGCTGGACGACGATCCCCGCCGCCGCGAGCAGCGCGGCGGCCAGGAGGACGCCGCGCACGCTCACGTCCGTGCGCTCGTGGCGGTCCGACTCAGTGGGCATGCGCGAGCGCCTCCTCCACCGCGGGATCGTTCTGCGGCACGAGCGGCCGGGCGCGGAGCTGGCCCAGGAAGGCCGAGAGCCAGATGCCGCCGAAGCCGATCGGGGCCACCAGATCGAGCCAGCGGAGCGCGAAGCCCGGGCGGTGGAACCCGGGCACGAGCAGCCAGAGGAGGTCCACCAGCCGCATGACGAGGATCACGGCCGCGACCTCGCCGATGAGCCGCGGGTCGCGCTTCACGCGCCGCGAGAGGAGGAGCACGAAGGGGAGGGCGAAGTGCAGGGCGATGAGCCCGATCGCCACCGCAGCCCAGGCGCCGTGCTGGCGGGCCAGGTACCACGGCACCTCCTCGCGGGTGTTGGCCGACCACATGAGGAGGAACTGCGAGAACGCCATGTACGCCCACAGCATCACGAAGGCGAGCATCAGGTTGCCGAGGTCGTTCAGGTTGGCGGGGGTGACCAGCCGGGCGAAGGGCTCCCGCCGGCGGAGACAGACGGCGGCGGCGATGCCGAAGGCGAACGCGGAGAGCACCTGGCCCACCCCGAAGCCGGCCGGATAGATGGTCGAGTACCAGTGCGGCTCGAGCGACATGGCCCAGTCGATGGCCGCGAAGGTGACGGTCAGGCCGTAGAGCGCGAGCCCCGGACCGGCGAGCAGACGGAAGCGCCGTGGGTTCGGATCGGGACGGGCGTCGCGCTCGAGCGACCACTTGTTGAAGACGTACGCGAAGCCGAGCCAGGCCCCGAAGTAGACGAGCGCGCGCGCGTAGAAGAAGAGCACGTTCAGGTAGGCGCTCTTGTGGCGGAGGAGCGGATCGTCGAGCGCGCCGGGCCCGGCCCAGACGACGTAGACGTCGCGCACCCCGATGGCGAGCGGCACGAAGAGGAGCGCCAGGAGCGGCAGCGTGCGCGTCGCCGACTCGAGGATGCGCCGCACGACCAGGCCCCACGCACCGCCCGAGAGGTAATGGAGCATGAGGATCACGAGCGACCCGAGCGCGATGCCGAGGCAGTAGAGGTAGCCGATCAGGTAGGCGCGGAAGAAGTCGGGCGGGTTCACGAGCCCGCCCGCGGCGCACGCGCCGAGCGCGACCATGCCGACGACCAGCGCGCGCTGCTGGAGGCGCTCGAGCCCGAGGGGCGTCTCGGCTGCCGCGCTCATCGCGGGCCCTCCGTCTCGAGCGCCTGCCGCTCCGCCGCCGGCACGTCGGCGAGCGTCGCGCGCTGGCTGCGCTGCAGCGCGCGGATGTAGGCCACGATCGCCCAGCGGTCGCGCACGGCCACCTGGTGCGCGTAGGCCGGCATCGCCCCGAAGCCGCTGGTCATCACGTCGAAGAAGTGCCCGGCCGGCGCCTGCCGGAGCCGCTCGATGTGCAGGGACGGCGGCTCGCGGTAGCCCCGCCGCACGATCATGCCTTTCCCCGTCCCCACCCGGTCGTGGCAGGGCGAGCAGTAGATGTCGTAGCGCTCGCGCCCGCGGGCGAGCAGGTCGGCCGTGAGTGGGACGGGCGGCTTCTCGACCAGCCGGCCGCCCGTCTTCCCCGTGTAGAGCGCCGCGTCCGCGTGAAGCTCGCCGCGCGCGACCGTGCCCTCGACGCGCGGCCGCGATGACTGCCCGTCGGGAAAGAAGCGGCTCGCCTCGAGCGGCTCGTAGCGGGGCTGATCGTCCATCTGCTGCCGGCACGCGGCGGCGAGGAGGGCGAGGACGAGCCACGTGGCGTGGCGGGTTCGGGGGGCACCCGCGCGCGAGTCGGGAGCCCCTGCGGTCCGGTTGAGCGCGGCTCGGCTTCGGAACTCCGCCGGTGGGACCCGCCCGACTTCGCGCGCGGGCGCCCCCCGGACCCGCGCGCGCGGCGCATGGCTCGCCGTTCTAGTGCGCAACTTCCGATACCTCCCGGGCGCCGACCTCGCGCAGGAAGCGGGCCGTCTCCTGACGGTCGAAGAGCCGGTCGCGGGCCTCGATCGACAGGAAGAAGCGGTCGCGGGTCGCGAGCGCGAACCGCGGCACGTTGAAGAGCGGGTGGTAGGGCATGGGCAGGCCGTTCAGCGCGAGCATGCCGATCACGGCGGTCAGTCCGCCGAGAAGCACGGTGAGCTCGAACGTTATCGGGACGAACATCGGCCAGCTGTGCATCGGGCGGCCGCCCACGTTGAGCGGATAGTCGACGTTGCTCGCGTAGTACTGCATGAAGTAGCCGCCCACGCAGCCGAGGAGCCCGCCCAGCAGCACCAGCAGCGGCAGGACCGTCCGCTTGACGCCGAGCGCCTCGGGCAGCTCCTCCAGCGGGAAGGGCGTGTGCGCGTCGATGCGCTTGTAGCCGGCGTCGCGCACCCGCGCGGCCGCCGCGACCAGCGCGCTCGGGCCGTCGAACTCGGCGAGCAGGCCCCAGATCGGCGGGCGCGTCATGTGCTCTCCTTCACCTCCGCCTCGGGCAGGATGGTGCGCATCTCGAAGATCGAGATCATCGGCATGAAGCGGATGAAGAGGAAGAAGAGCGTGGCGAACAGACCGAGCGTGCCGACGAAGGTCGCCACGTCCCAGACCGTCGGGTAGTACATGCCCCACGACGAGGGCAGGAAGTCGCGGTGCAGCGAGGTGACGACGATGATGAAGCGCTCGAGCCACATGCCGGTGTTCACGATGAGCGAGATGACGAAGAGGGCGGACGCGCTCGTGCGCACGCGCTGGAGCCAGAGCACCTGCGGCACGGCGATGTTGCAGAAGAGGAGCGCCCAGTAGAAGGGCGCGTAGGGTCCGGTGAGGCGGTTCCAGATCATGTACTGCTCGTACGGGTTGCCGCCGTACCAGGCCATGAACGCCTCGATCATGTAGCCGTAGGCGACGATCAGCCCGGTGGCGAGGAGGATCTTCGCCATGTTCTGGAGGTGGCGCGTGGTGATGAAGTCCTCGAGCTGGTAGACGGCGCGCAGCGGGATGGCGAGCGTCAGCACCATGGCGAAGCCCGAGTAGATCGCGCCGGCGACGAAGTAGGGCGGGAAGATGGTCGTGTGCCAGCCCGGGAGCTGCGCCACGGCGAAGTCGAAGCTCACCACCGTGTGCACCGAGACCACGAGCGGCGTGGCGAGCCCGGCGAGCAGCAGGTAGGCGGTCTCGTAGCGGTGCCAGTGGCGGGCCGAGCCGCGCCAGCCCATGGCCAGCATGCCGTAGATGAAGCGCCCCGGGCGGCTCGGCGAGCGGTCGCGCAGCGTGGCGAAGTCGGGGATCAGCCCGACGAACCAGAAGAGCAGCGAGATCGTGAAGTAGGTGAGGACCGCGAACACGTCCCACACCAGCGGGCTCCGGAACTGTGGCCACAGGGACATCGTGTCCGGGTACGGCAGCAGCCAGTAGAAGTACCAGGGGCGGCCGAGGTGGAGGAGCGGGAAGAGGCCGGCGCACGCGACCGCGAAGATGGTCATCGCCTCCGCGAAGCGGTTGATCGACTGCCGCCACTGCTGGCGGAGCAGGAGGAGGATGGCCGAGATCAGCGTCCCCGCGTGCCCGATGCCGATCCACCACACGAAGTTGACGATCGCGAAGCCCCACGCGACCGGGACGTTCACGCCCCAGATCCCGATCCCGGCGAGCAGCAGGTAGCCGACCGCGTTCATCAGCACGAGGAGGAAGAAGAACGAGATGCCGAAGCCGACGAGCCAGCCGCGCGAGGTGCGGCGGCGGAGCACGATCGCGCTGATCTTGTCGGTGATCGAGGCGAAGGTGTGGCCGGGCTCGATGACCGGCGGCGTCGTGAGCGGGGCGCGCGCGGGCTCCACGGTCAGGCGATCTCCGGGTTGGGGTTCTTGAGCGCCGCGAGGTAGGTCGTGCGCGGGCGCGTGTTGAGCTCGGCCAGGAGCGGGTAGTTCCGCGCCTCGGCCTTCAGCTTCCCGACGCGGCTCGCGAGGTCGTTCAGGTCGCCGAACACGATCGCGTCGGCGGGGCAGGCCTGCGCGCACGCCGGCACCACCTCGCCGTCGCGGATCGGTCGCCCCTCCTTCTCGGCCGCGATGCGGTGCTGGTTGATGCGCTGCACGCAGTACGTGCACTTCTCCATGACGCCCCGGCTCCGCACCGTGACGTCCGGGTTGCGCTGCGCCTTGAGACTCTCCGTCTCCCAGTCGGCGTACTGGAAGAAGTTGAAGCGGCGCACCTTGTAGGGGCAGTTGTTCGAGCAGTAACGCGTGCCGACGCAGCGGTTGTAGACCATGTCGTTCAGGCCCTCGGCCCCGTGCACGGTCGCCTCGACCGGACACACGAGCTCGCAGGGCGCGTTCTCGCACTGCATGCAGGGGACCGGCATGAAGTAGGTCTCGGGGTCCGCCGCCGCGCCGGTGTGGTAGCTGTCGATGCGCAGCCAGTGCATCTCGCGGCCGCGCAGCACCTGGTCCCTCCCGACCACGGGCACGTTGTTCTCCGCCTGGCAGGCGACGGCGCAGGCGTTGCAGCCGACGCAGGCGGAGAGGTCGATCGCCATGCCCCAGCGGTGGCCGGGGTAGGGGACGAGCGGATAGAGCGTCGCTTCCAGCTCCGGGCGCTCGGGCTTCTCGTGGAGGTAGCGCTCGAGCGTGGTCGCGCGCACGATGTCGCGCCCCTCCATGCGGTGGTGATGCTGCGTGGCGGCGAGCGGATGGCGCTCGCCGGTCGGGTGGACCTCGAGCCCGGCGGTGAACCCGAGCCCGTCGGCGAAGCGGAGCGCGTAGGCGTCGAAGCCCGTTCCCGTGCCCACCCGGCCCGCCCGCGTGCGGCCGCCGCCCAGGTGCACCGTCACCGACTCGTCGGGGTGGCCGGGCATGACCCACACCGGGGCGCGCACCGTGCGCGTGCGATAGGTGAGCTCGACGACGTCCTCGCTCCTGAGGGCAAGGCGCTCGGCGGTGGCCGGGCTCACGAGCGCGACGTTGTCCCAGGTGAGGTGCGTGATCGGCTTCGGCAGCTCCTGGAGCCAGGCGTTGTTCGCGTGCCGGCCGTCGTGGATGGTCGGGTCGGGGCGGAAGACGAACTCGAGGCCCCCGCCCGGCGCCGGGGGCGGCGGGATGACCTTCGCCGGCACGACGGCCTCCGGCGCGAGCGCCGTTCGGGGCACGACGCCGTCGTGCAGCCAGCGCCGCCACGCCTGCTCGAAGTCGCCTCCGCGGTGCCCCGCCTGCCAGTGCTGGCGCACGAGGTCGTAGCCCGAGCGGTCGGGCGGCTCGCCGAAGGCCGCGAGCAGCTCGTGCACCGACTTCCCGCCGTAGAGCGGGGCGATGAGCGGCTGCACGATGGTCACCGTGCCGTCGAAGGCACGCACGTCGCTCCACGCTTCGAGCGGGTGCGCCTCGGGGACGTGCCAGTGGCAGAGCGCGGCGGTCTCGTCGGGGTAGAGGCCCAGGTGCACGCGCAGCGGCACCTTGGCGAGCGCGGCCGCGAAGGGCACGTCGGCGGGTGCGGTGAAGGCGGGGTTGCCGCCGAGGAGGACGAGCAGCTCGACCCGGCCGGCCTCCATGTCCTGCACGAGCGCGCGCAGCGAGGCGAGCTGGTCCTCCGGGCGCGCCTCCACCGGCGCGGTGTGGACGACCGTCTTCCCCACGTTGCCGAGCGTCTGGTTCATGACGTGCGCGAGCACGTGCACGGCGGGCGGCTGGTGCTCGCCCGGGATGACGGCGCTCCGCCCGCGGTGCCGCGCGAGGTCCTTCGCCACGGCGTCGGTGAGGGACGGGGACGGCCCCTCGCGCCGCGACACGGCGATCCCGAGGCGAGCGGCGACGGCGCGCGCGGCGCCCTCCACGTCGTGCGCGGCGAGCGCCACGCGATGGTCGGCCTTCGCGCCCGTGGTGGTGAGCGTGCTCTCGAGCACGTAGAGCCGGTTCATCCCGCGCTCGCCGGGCCGGCGGCGGGCGGCGAAGTCGCGCACGTAGCGCAGGTGAGCCGGGCCGCACCCCAGGAAGTCGGCGTCGAGGGCCAGGATCACGTCGGCTTCCGCGAGGCGGTATCGGGTGTCGACGTAGTCGCCGAAGGCGAGCCGCGCCCCGGCGCGCGCCGTGTCGCGGTTCACCGGCTCCCACTGGTGCCAGCGCGCCTCGGGGAGGTCGCGCAGGA
>JBKPBB010000037.1:0-2654 GCA_046744245.1 Thermodesulfobacteriota bacterium | reverse complement strand
GCTGGTACTCGCTCCGCCAGTCCACGTCGTCGCGGAGCGGCGGCTGCCTCGGCTTGTCGAGGAGGAACGACCCGAGGACGAGATGGTCCATCTCGGTCCGCATGAAGCAGCGGTACGCGTCCCGCGGCGTGCACACGATCGGCTCGCCGCGCACGTTGAAGCTCGTGTTGACGAGCACCGGGCAGCCGGTGAGCTGGTGGAAGCGCGAGAGGAGCGCGTGGTAGGTCGGGTTGGTCTCCGCGTGCACCGTCTGGATGCGCGCCGAGTGGTCCACGTGCGTGACCGCGGGGACGGTCGAGCGCGGCACGTTCAGCTTCTCGATCCCGAACAGGCGCTGCTGCTCGGCGCTCATCGGGATGCGGTGGGGCTCGCTGACCGGCGCCACCAGCAGCATGTAGGGCGAGTCGACGTCCAGCGCGAACCACTCGCTCAGGTGCTCGCGCAGCACGCTCGGCGCGAAGGGGCGGAAGCCCTCGCGGAACTTGATCTTGAGGTTCATCACCGACTGCATGCGAGGCGAGCGCGGGTCGCCCAGGATGCTGCGGTTGCCGAGCGCGCGCGGGCCGAACTCCATGCGCCCCTGGAGCCAGCCCACGACCCTCTCCTGCGCCAGCAGCTCCGCCGTCCGCTCGATGAGCGACGGCCGCGGGAGCTTCTCCGCACCCGCGCCCGTGGCGGCGAGGAAGCGCGCGATCTCGTCGTCGGAGAAGGCGGGTCCGAGATACGATCCCTTCATCCCGTCGCCTGCGGAGCGCTGGTAGCGCGGGTTGCCGAGCACCTTGTGCTCGATGGCGAGCGCGACGCCCACCGCGCCGCCCGCGTCGCCGGCGGCGGGCTGGACCCACAGGCGCTTGAACGGGCCCTCGCGCAGGAGCCGGCCGTTGGCGACGCAGTTGAGCGCCACGCCGCCCGCGAGACAGAGGTTCTCCATCCCCGTCTCGCGCTGCACGTGGCGCGCCATGCGGAGCACGATCTCCTCGGTCACCACCTGCACCGAGGCGGCGATGTCCATCTCGCGCTGCGTGAGCCTGGACTCCGGCCGGCGCGGCGGGCCGCCGAAGAGGCGGTCGAAGGCGCCGTTGGTCATCGTGAGCCCGTGCGGGTAGTCGAAGAAGTCCATGTTGAGCTTGAAGGAGCCGTCGTCCTTCAGCTGCACGAGCTTCTCGTAGATCAGGTCGACGTAGCGCGGCGTCCCGTAGGGGGCGAGCCCCATCACCTTGTACTCGCCCGAGTTCACCTTGAAGCCGGTGTAGTAGGTGAACGCCGAGTAGAGCATGCCGAGCGAGTGCGGGTAGTGGAGCTCGGCGAGCAGCTCGAGGTCCTTGCCCCGCCCGACGCCGTAGGACGACGTCGCCCACTCGCCGACGCCGTCCATGGTGAGCACGGCCGCCTCCGCGAAGGGCGACGGGTAGAACGCGCTCGCCGCGTGCGACTCGTGGTGCTCGGCGAACAGCACCGGGCCCGCGTACCCGCCGAGCGCCCGGCGGATCCGGTCGCGGGTGAAGAGCTTCTCCTTGAGCCACACCGGCATGGCGGCGAGGAACGAGCGCAGCCCGCGCGGCGCCACGCCGCAGTAGTTCTCGAGCAGGCGCTCGAACTTGAGGAGCGGCTTGTCGTAGAAGCCGACGTAGTCGAGCTGCGAGGGCTCGACGCCGCCCTCGGCGAGGCAGTACGCGACCGCGTGCACGGGGAAGCCGGCGTCGTGCTTCGTGCGCGTGAAGCGCTCCTCCTGCGCGGCTGCCACGATCTCCCCGTCGCGCACCAGGCAGGCCGCCGAGTCGTGGTAGTACGCCGAGATGCCGAGGATGGTCGCCATCAGAACTGCCGCTCGTAGCGGCGGATCTCGACCGGCTGGCGCTCGCGCTTCACCCAGTTGCTCGCCTTCCCGTCCGCGAGCGAGCGGTCGAGCGGGTCGCGTACCAGGTGGCGCAGCACGAAGCCGACCGGCGCGATCACGAGATAGAAGAGCACGGTCAGGAGGACGCGGCTGTTCACCTCGCCGAGGAGAGTCGCCGCGCGCAGCCAGACGCGCCGCACGGGCCCGAGCGCGGCCGGCGCCACGAGGCCCGGCCCGACGAGCAGCAGGCCCAGGGCGGCGAGCACGCGCGGCGGCAGCACGTGCCCGCGCCACCAGCTCGCGAGCGCGAGCAGGGCGAACGCCCCGCCGACCGTGAGGCCGAAGCGGCGGAGGTCCGCGCGTGACGCGCCCGGCATGGGCCTAGAAGAGCGTGTAGACGAAGGGCGCGAGCGCCGATCCCTGCGTGAACACGATGAGTGCGCCGAAGAGGGCGAGCACGAGCACGATCGGCCCGAGCCACCATTTCTTGCGCACACGCATGAAGCCCCAGAGCTCGCCCAGGAGAGATGCGGTGGGTGATCGTGGCACGATGGCTCGCCTCGACGCGGTAGACTGGCCTCTCTACAGCGGTTAGCCGCGCTTCCCCGCGAGTGTCAAGGCCGCCCCGCGGCAGCCGGTCGCGCGCGCTGCTCCGGCCCGAGGACGACGCGGGGAGCGGGCGAGGAGGGTCGGGCAACCGAGCCGGGCGCCGGCGACGATGTGCCCCGTGCGGGCGGCTCGGCCGCCGCCCGAAGCGTGGAGCCGGCCGGGTGGTGCTATGGCTCGGGGGGGAGGCCAGCGTCGAGGGCCCCCGCAC
>JBKPBB010000029.1:0-1928 GCA_046744245.1 Thermodesulfobacteriota bacterium | reverse complement strand
TGCCGTGCCGCTCCCGCATGCTCGGGCTGTCGATCACGAACTGCTCGTCCTCGACCGCACGCGTGTGCGTGAGGGGCTTCAAGGTCTCGTCCAGGTAGCGCCGCCGCACGTCGCGCTCGGCGTGGAAGGCGTCCTCGATCTCGGCCGGGCAGGTGGCCACGCAGTTGAAGCAGCGATACTCCACCTTGAAGGCCATCGCCTGCCAGAGGGCGGCGATCTCGTTGTCGGTCCAGCGCTGCTTGAACTCGCGGCAGCTGCGCTCGGAGAGGTCGCGGACCAGGTCGAGGAAGCCCGGGATCGAGTCGCGGTAGGTGTGGTTGTAGCAGGCGAAGAAGTCGAAGTCGCCGTCGGGCTTGATGGCCTCGGTGGGGCACGAGGCGACGCACAGGTTGCACTGGAGGCACGGGTTCCAGGCGACGGGCGCGTCGTAGGCCGGCCACTCGAGGTTCGTGAGCACGGTGTCGATCAGGCAGTAGGCGCCGAACTTCCGGTGCAGGAAGTTACGGCTCAAGCCGATCACGCCGAGGCCCGCCGCCTGCGCGACCAGCTTGTGGCTGAGGGGCCAGATCTTGTCGGCCCAGCGCTGTCCCACCTCCTGCGGCCAGCCGATGGTGGTGGTGAGCCCCTCGCCGCCGAGCGCATTGATGTGCTTGACCGTGCGCCGCCCCATCTCCCACAGGCGCTCCTCGCAGCGGTAGAGCTCGTTGTTGGCGGAGGGTAGGTAGCGCGACTGCATGGCGGCCTTGTTCTCCTCGCCGATCATGCAGACGAGCGAGCGGGTGTGCGGGTAGACCCAGAGTATCTCCTCGCGCTCGTGGGCGAGGGCGGGGTCGTCGATCGAGATGACGCCCACGTCGTCGCACCAGCCGGAGAGATCGCGCTTGAACTCGGCGAGGCTGACCGGCGCCGGGACGCCCCGGCTCGGAAGCGGCGGCCCCTCGAGCGGGTGGAACGGCCAGCGGTAGGCGATGCCGGGCGGGATCGTGTCGGGCGGGCTCGGCTTCGCTCGACCCGCCGCCGGGAAGGGAAAGGGCCAGTCCGTGGCGGAGGCGGTGCGGGGCACCGCGCCCTGACCCTCGCCCGGGCGGGATCGGTGCGCTCCGGCCAGCCAGTCGAGCAGCGGCATGACGTCTCTCAGGGCTCGAGCCAGCGGGCCGCGCTCTCGAGCATCGCCTCCAGAACCTCCTCGTGGTGGCCGGGCGCCGTCTGCACGAGCAGGCCGGACACGGCGAGCGCGGCCACGCCGTGGATCTTCGCCCACAGCACGTTGGTGACGACGGTCGGATCGAGGTCGCGCCGCAGCTCCCCCGTCTCGATCCCGCGCACCACCACGTCGCGCAGGATGAAGAGTGTCGCCATTTCGCGCTGCACCGCCTCCCGGCGTGGCGTCTCGGCGGCGCGCAGCGTGAACATGAGCGCGTAGTAGCCGCGATGCTCGAGCGCGAAGCGCCAGTACGCCCGCCCCATGGCCCGCACCCGCTCGAGGGCGGGCAGCTTCGGGTCGACGCGCCGCAGCCGCGCGGCGAGGAGCGCGTGCCCCTCCAGGCGCAGATGCTCGATGATGTCGGGAATGTTGCGGTAATAGAGGTAGATCGCGGTCGGGCTGCAGCCGAGCTCGCGCGCGATCTTGCGCGCCGAGACCCCGCTCGCGCCGTGCGCGACGTAGAGCCGGCGCGCCGCCCCGAGGATGGCGGCGCGGGCAGCGCCCACCCCCTTCCGGCCGGCGGCGGCGGAGGTTAACACTGTTCACCTCCTACGGCCGCCGCCGAGGCCAGTCAAGGCGGGAAGAAAGGAGCCCCGACAGCCGTCCCGGCGCTGCGCGCCGTCCCGCCGGTGAAACGCGGGGGCTGTCGGGGCTCGGTGGTGCCTGGGTCCCCTAAGGGTGACCCAGCGACTGATGATCCGGGCTCGCCCTAAGAGGGCACCAC
>JBKPBB010000474.1:0-8043 GCA_046744245.1 Thermodesulfobacteriota bacterium | reverse complement strand
CGGGTCCCTGCTCGTGGCCAACACGGGCGACCCGACCTTCGGGAAGGAACCCGGCGGGACCGACCCCCCGGGCGGTCTGGTGACTTCCGACACGTGGGTGGTCTTCGACGTCTTCGTCAACGACACCGCCGGCCCACTCGTGCGGCCGGTCATCCCGTGAGCCGGAGCATCCCTCCGGTCATCGTGGGCTGCCGCGGGTGTCTCGCAGACGTCGGCCCCGCCCGGCTGGCCAAGCTCGAGGTCGCGATGACGGACACGATGCTCACGGCGATCGCTCGCTTGATATCCATCCCGAAGAACGTGAGTGCCGGGATGAGCACGACCCCGCCCCCCATCCCGCTCATGTGCCGACGACCGGCGACGACCGCGACGATCAGGATGAGCTCGAACGACATGAGGGGGGCGCCAGCGGCCCGGCGCATGTCGCCATGGCTACGCGATGGGCCGACGGCTGTCGATGCCGTCCCGCGACACCACCGGACGCACGCTCCGTGGGCTCGTGAGCGGTCGGGCGCTCGCAGATCCCGCCCCGACGGGGGCTGGGATGGATTCCTCAGGCCGGTGGCGGCGGCCTCGGTGCGGTCCAGTCACGCCGAGCGCGCCCGACCGCCGCGCTGACGCTCGCTATAGCGCCGATGGGCGGGCAGCGGGTCATGCTGCGCGCGCCGCGGCGGGCCGCACACGGCGAGGGCGGGCAGCATGCATGAGGAGTCGGCGTGACTGGACCGCGGCAATCCGAACCGTCAGGCCGATGCCTGCCAGCGCAGCCACGCCGACCAGCAGAGCGAGCAGTGCGAGCCCAAATCCGACCTCAGCCGCCACCATCACCGCCCGTGCCGGGAACCGCACGCGGTAGGCGTTAACTCGTGCAGGCGCTGCGCGTCAAGCGGCGTCAGAAAAAATGTTGATTACCACCTGCGATCCCTCTGTGTGCGAGCGTGCTGGGGATCGCCGCAAGCGCGCGATCGCCGAAGCAGATCGCGGCTTATGAACACCTGGGGATCCCCCACGGTCGCGAGCGGAGAAGGGAGATTCGAATCCCCGGTGCCTCGAGGGCACCCGCCCTTCAGCCGCTTCGCCGAGCATCGGCTGCGTCTACGGGCCCGAGCAATCTCCAAGCTCGCAGTCCTGACACTCCGGCGGGAAGCTCGCGCAGTCCGCGTCCGTGAGGCAGCTTCCCGCGGCCAGGGTCGTCGTCGTGGTCGTGGGGCAGGCGACACCAGCCGGGTGCGCGTGGCATTCGAGCACGAGCTCACCGTTGCGGCGCGGCGCGCGTACCAAGAAGATTCGACTGAAGTACCGACAAGTTTCGCGCGAAATACGACGCCCCGGAATTCTCAAGCCCGCCGCTCGCATGCTAGCTGACGCACACGGACCTGCTGCTCTGCTCGCGCGCGGTCGTCGCCGTTCACCCAGGAGGATCGAATCCATGGCCAGGATACGTGATCTAGCGACGGCGTTGATGACCGTAGCGGCCGTGTTGGCGCCGATGGCACCGGGGAAGGTCCTCGCCGCGACCACGTATGACGTGATCTCCGACGTGAGGATCCCGATGTCCGACGGAGTGCTGCTCGACTCCGACGAATACGTGCCCACGACGGGGTGCCCGTGCCCGACCATCCTGGTGCAGACGCCGTATCGCAAATCGGGCGCGGGAGTGTCCGAGGGCAACACGATCTTCCCCTCCAACGGCTACGCGATGATCGTCGTGGACGTGCGCGGCACCGGCTCGAGCGAGGGCATGTGGGATTCGTTCGGCGCCCGGGAGCAGCAGGACAGCGTCGTCCTGGTCCAGCGCGCGGCATCGCGGCCGTTCTCCAACGGCGTGGTCGGGCTCTCGGGCGTCAGCTACTCGGCGATCAACCAGTTCCTCACCGTCGAGCAGCCCGGAACCCAGGCCGTGAAGGCCATCTTCCCCATCGTCCCGATGTCGGACGCCTACCGCGACGTCACCTGGGCGGGTGGCAACACGGACTTCGGGTTCATCCCGCTCTGGCTCGGGCTGGTGAACGGACTCGCCCTGATCCCGGCCCAGGATGCGCTGAGCGAGCCGCGGATCGCGCTCAACGCCGAGTCGCAGCACGCGCTGGACGTGGCCGCGTTCGCCGGCCCCGCGTTGCTCGACGCGACGCTGGGCGGCTACGAGATGATGCTGCCGTCGGCCCTGCAGACCTTCCCCGAGCAGGCTTACGACGGGCCGTTCTACCGGCTCCGTTCGCCCATTCGGAACATTTCGCGG
Source organism: Thermodesulfobacteriota bacterium (assembly GCA_046744245.1). Taxonomy (GTDB): domain Bacteria; phylum Desulfobacterota; class Binatia; order DP-6; family DP-6; genus DP-6. The sequence continues at coordinate 5,804 of JBKPBB010000474.1, read as the reverse complement.
GTCACGGTCCCGACCTTCATCGTCGGCGGCACCTACGACCTCTTCCAGCGCGGCGAGCCGATCCTGTTCCGCGGGCTCAAGCTCTCGACGGCCCGGAAGAAGCTCATGATCGGACCCTGGTATCACACCTCGGCCGGGAACGGTCTCACCGCCGACGACGGCTCCAACCCGGTCTACGATACGAAGGGCAACCTGCTTCCCAGCCTCAACAACCTGCAGCTCGCGTGGTTCGATCGCTGGCTCAAGGGAATCAGCAACGGCATCGACGCGTTCCCCGCGGTGGAGACCTACTATCTCGGCGCGGGCAAGTGGGCTCCCGATACGAAGTATCCGGCATCGCGCACCACGTATCGGCGCTGGTATCTGTCCGCCACGCCGGGCAGCGGCACTTCGCTGTACGCCGGATCGCTCGCCCCGGCGGCCGACGGTGGCAACACGACGGTGACGCTGCCCTGGATTCCGCTCAACGGCACCTGCTCGCGCTCGACCACGCAGTGGACCGCTGGATTGGTGTCCGGCATCGCGACCTGCGAGAACGACAGTCGGCCGAGCGAGCTGCTGGCCACCACCTTCACGACCCCGCCGTTCACGGCCCCTTACGCCATCTCGGGTCCCATCGACGCCACCATCTGGATCAGCTCGACTGCCGCCGACACCCAGGTCATCGCGACGCTCTCGGACGTGGCTCCCGACGGCGCGTCCAGCCAGATCACGGCGGGAACCCTGGTCGCATCGCTGAGAGCCCTGACCGCGACGGCGTGCGGTGCGGTCGTCGCCGACTGCTCGCTCTACGCCAACGGGCAGCTCATCGAGCCATGGCATCCCTATACCCAGGCGTCTCAGGTAGCGCTGACGCCCGGGGTTCCGACGCAGCTCGAGATCGAGATCTTCCCGACGACCGCCGTGATCGAGCCGGGTCACTCGCTGCGGCTCACGATCGCGACCGGTGATTTTCCGCACGAGACGTCCACGCTGTCCACGGAGACGAGCTCGTTGGGGGTGGACACGCTCTACCTCGGCGCGGGCTATCCGTCGTCGATCTATCTGGGGACGGTGTCGCCGCCTCCCACGAGCTAGGCCTTCCATCCCGCTGGGCTGCCCCGACACAGGGAGTGTAACGGAGCGGTTGCATAGGCGGGTCCGCGGCTCCGCGCTCGCGGTCTCACTCGCGAGCGTCCCGCCCGCCGCGCGGGGGATCGCCGGTGACCGGCCCCTCGCCGCCGAGGCCGGTGCGGCCGATCCACGCGCGCAACCCCAGGTAGAGCGCGAGGGCCAGCAGGCCGAGCAGCACGAGCCAGTGCTGCACCCGACCGACGTCGCGCGCGACGAGCTCGGCCCGATCGGAGAACAGAAAGCCGAGCGTCGCCATCGCGGGAACGAAGATCGCCGATCCTGCCGCCTCCGCCAGCGCGAAGCGGTAGGCCGGCACCTGGAAGGTGCCCGCGGCGAGGAAGGTCGCGATGCGGAAGCCGAGCACGAAGCGCGCGGCGAACACGGCCCGCGCGCCGTGCCGCTCGACCGCGCTGCGGACGGCATCGAGCCGCGCCGCGCCGAAGAGGCGGGCGAGCACGGGCAGCGCCACGATCCCGCGCCCGTAGCGCCGCCCGGCCAGGTAGATGATCCAGTCGGCGCACACGACCCCCGCGAAGCCGATCGCGATCACGTCGCGGAGCCGGAGGACGTGCTGGTGCGCCAGCACGCCGGCGGCGAGGAGCGTCAGGTCCTCGGGCAGGGGAAGGCCGACCCCGCCGCCCACGAGGAGCAGGAAGAGTCCCGCGTGCGTCCCCTTCCAGGCCAGAACGCCCCTGATAGCGACGCGTCCGCGGCTGAGCAAGGTCGGGCGCCGCTCGGACTCCGTGGCAACGCTCCGCGTTCGCGATGTATGGTGGCACGATCTGAGCCAAGCCCATGAAGGGAAGCATCTGCCTTGTACGCGTCTCCGTTCTGCTGATGGTCGTACTGCGGGCGAGCGGCGCGCTCGCGGCCTGGGTGGTGAACGAGAGGGGCGAGTGCGTCCGCGCGTGGACGCCCGCATCGCTCGTGCGCGGCCCGGCGGCGATGCTGAACGCCCCGCTCCTTCCGCTCAGGTCCGCGGTGGGCGGCGTCCTCGTCGCACGCGATGACCGGAGCCCCGGGATGAAAGGGAAGATCCTGCTCCCCCCCATGCTCGCCGTCGTGGGAGGGGCGATCGGCCTGGTCGAAAGCGCCGTCTGGCTCGGCAGCGGGCTCACCGACACGGCAACCGGCGGGTACTTCGAGGTCGCTCCGGAAGAGGCGACTCGGCTCGGCGTCGAGCCGGTCCGGCCACCGTTCCTTCCGGACGCGCGCCACCCGCTACGCGAGTCGGCCGATCGCTGCGGTCGCCGGACGGGACCCGACGCGTCGTGAGGGAACGGCCTCCGGCATGACGGTCCGCGTCCCCGGTTGCGGCGCGAGCATCTTCGCGTCGATGAACGAGCCTCGGTGCCCAGGCGCGGCACGGGTTGAGGCCCCACCGGCCAGATGAGGGAGAGATGCAGCGGCAGGCGAAGAGCATCCTGATCGTGGAGGACGACGCCGACGTGCGGGGCGCGCTCACGGCCGTTCTCGAAAGCGAAGGCTACAGCGTGGTGGAAGCCGCGCACGGGCAGGAGGCGCTGCAGCACCTCCGCGCGAACGCGGCGGGGTTCTGCATGATCCTCCTCGATCTCTGGATGCCGGTCATGAACGGGTGGGAGTTCCGCGCGGAGCAGTTGAAGGACCCGACGCTCGCGGAGGTCCCCGTCATCGTCGTCACCGCCGACCACGTCGCGGCGAAGAGCGCCATCGACCCGGCCGTGGTCGAATGCCTGACGAAGCCGCTCGAGATGGAGCACCTTCTCCAGCAGGTCGGACGCTACTGCTCACCATGACCATGCCGAAGCAGGCCCGCGGGCGATCAGGGGAGCGCGATCACCTGCTGGATCCGTGAGCCGGTGCAGAGCCGGACGGGCGCGTCGTTGCCGCCCTCGTAATGGTAGACGGCGGCGCCGGTCGAATAGACGACGCCGTTCGCCGCGAGATCGAACGAGCACACGCCGCGGGCGACGGCCTCGGGCCCGCCACCGGCAGGTTGGCGCACGAGCTGCCACGACTGCGGCACGAACGTCTGCACGTCGTTGTCCCCGCCCGCGCTCTCGCGCGCCCGCTCGGCGGCCCCGATCAGGTTGCCCCATTGCAGCCACTGGCGGGCGTCCACCTGCCGCTGCTGCGCTCCCTGGCGGTTGACGAGGGGCCGCCCGCCGTAGCGGACCGCGAAGAAATTGAGCCAATTGAAGATCGCCGCCAGCAGGCGGAACGGCACGAGCAACAGGTCGAGCAGGATGCGCAGCGGCGCGAAGCGCGGACGTGCGTTCCACGGCCGGCGGATGTAGTAGAGCGCGCCGTCGGCGCCGACCCGGGGCGCGCACAGGTCGTGCGCCGGAGACTCGGCGAGCGTCCGGACCTCGCCACGCTCGAGGTCGAGCTCGTGGATCACCGACGGACCGATGCCCACGAGCCGGCCCGACCGGTCGCGCGCCACGCCGGCCGACTGGTAGACCAGCCGGCGGGGCGCGCCGGGTACCCAGCTCGGCGCCAGATCCAGCGAGTCGCCCTCGGTCACCTCGGTCAGCGCCGAGCCGTCGGCGCGCATGACCCCGATGTGAGCGCGGAGATCGTCCCGCACGCTGCAGGCGATCAGGTCGTGCCCCGGCTGCGCCGCCGGGAATTGCACCCGCTGCTGGTTGGCGTGGAAGAGGCGCCTCTCTTCAGCCGTCCCCGCGTCGAGGGCGAACAACCCCGTGACCGCCGCCGTCTCGATCGAGTAGAGCACCTCGCCCGGGACCCGCCCCCGGGACAAGCCGGTGATCGCCGCCTGGGCGCCGGCCCCGGTCGTTTCCGCGTCCCCGCCGAAGAGCCCGGCGGCCAGGAAGCGCGCGCCCTCGGCCTGTGTTTTCCAGGCGTTGCGGCGCGCGAGGCTCGCCTGACGGGCACGGACGGACTCGGCGAACGGGCTCTCCGCGACGCGCGGCGGCTCGTTCCCCAGCTTCAAGTGGACCTTACCGTCCGCGAGGTAGGCGATCCGGGGAGGCACTCGGTCGAGCTTGTACCATGCGCGACGACGTCCAGACCATGCCCGCTCGGCCCGGGCGCTGCCGTCCGCCTTGGATTCTCGCGGGGAGTGCGGTTACTCTGAGCCGATGACGGGCGCAAAGCATGCGCGGCGGATCTCCGCCGAGGAGGCCGCCGCGCTGGTCAAGTCGGGCGACTGGGTCGACTACGGGCTCGGGCTGGGCCAGCCGGACCTGTTCGATCGGGCGCTGGCCCGCCGCAAGGACGAGCTGCGTGGGGTACGCATCCGGGCATGCCTCACGCTCGCGCCCCGCGCGGTCCTGGAGGCCGACCCGACCGGGGAGCACTTCCTGTGGTTCAACTGGCACTTCTCCGGCTACGACCGGGCCCAGCACGACGACGGCCGCTGCAACTACATCCCGATGAACTTCGGCGAGGCGCCCGGCTACTACCGGCGCTTCATCGATCCGATCGATGTGGTCTGCATCAAGACGTGCCCGATGGACGCGCAGGGCTTCTTCAACTTCGGCGGGGCGGTGACGTACCAGAAGGCCGTGACGGAGCGGGCGAAGGTCCTGATCGTGGAGACCTGCGAGGCGATGCCGTACGTCTACGGGGAGCAGGAGTCGGTGCACGCGAGCGAGGTCGACTACGTGATCGACGGCGGCGCCGGGTCGGTGCCCGAGGTGCCCAATCCCCCCGTCACCGAGGTCGACCGCCGCGTGGCCGAGCGCATCGCCGCCGAGATCGAGGACGGGTCCTGCCTCCAGATCGGCATCGGAGGCATGCCGAACGCCGTCTGCAGCCTGCTGAAGGAGGCCGGCGTGCGCGATCTCGGCGTGCACACCGAGATGTTCGTCGACGGCATGGTGGATCTGGTCGAGGCGGGGCTGATCACCGGCGCGCGCAAGGCCATCAACCCCTACCAGATGGTGTTCACCTTCGCGGCCGGCTCGCGCCGGCAGTACGATTTCATCGACCGCAACCCGCGCGCGCAGAGCTATCCCGTCGATTACACCAACCTGCCCGAGCACATCGTGCGCAACGAGCGGGTCGTCTCGATCAACAACACGACCCAGATCGACCTGCAGGGCCAGGCCGCCTCGGAGTCGGCCGGCCATCGCCACCTGACCGGCACCGGCGGGCAGCTCCAGTTCGTGCGCGGCGCCTACGCGTCGCGGGGCGGCAAGTCCTTCATCTGCCTCTCGTCGACGTACGAGAAGCGCGGCGAGCGGCAGAGCCGCGTCGTCAGCACGCTGACGCCGGGCAACGTCGTGACCACGCCGCGCACCGACGTCATGTACGTCGTCACGGAGTACGGGATCGTGAACCTCAAGGGGAAGTCCGTCGCCGAGCGCGTGAAGGCGCTCGTCTCGCTGGCGCATCCCGACTTCCGCGAGCAGCTCGAGCGCGAGGCGCGCGCGAACAACCTGCTCCCGAAGGGGTTCTGGTAACGACGGCACGGCGACCGCGGCCGGCGCTCGCCGCCCTGGTGCTGGCGGGCGCCCTCGTCCCCTCGCCGGCGGGCGGCGCGCCGCCGGAGCCAGGATGGACCGCGGCGGCGCACGCGGCGCCGCTCCTCTGGCGCGTCGAGAAGGGCGGGCGAACGTCCCATCTCTTCGGGACGGTGCATGACGGCCTCGACCTCGACGCCGCGCTCCACGACGCCGGGCGGGTGGCGCTCGACGAGGCCAAGCGCGTCTTCGTCGAGTTCGACGCCACCTCGCCCTCGG
>JBKPBB010000500.1:0-2094 GCA_046744245.1 Thermodesulfobacteriota bacterium | reverse complement strand
GCGCGCGGGCGCACGGCGCGCATCGTGCTCGGCTTCACCACCGCCCGCCCCTGCGACGGCGGTGCGGGCGCGCTCTACGTCCTCCTGCGCCGCGACCGCCGGCGCCGTCCGATCCGGGTGACCGAGGGAGCGAAGATTTAGAGGTGCCCGCCGCCGCGGACGCGCTCGGGGTCGTCCGTCTGGGGGCGGCGGCGTTGCTGCCGGGGGCCCTCCTGCGCCCGGCTTGCCGGTGGCTGCCCGCGGCGCTGTTCGCGGTCGCCGCGGCCACCGATTTCTTCGACGGCGTGCTTGCGCGCCGCGGCGGCGGTCCGACCCGCCACGGCGCCGTGCTCGACAACCTCGCCGACATCGCCTTCGTCTTGGCGGGCACGATCACGGGCGCCGCGCTCGGCCTCGTGCCGTCCGCGGTTCCGGCCGCCATCGCGCTCGCCTTCGCGGCCTACCTGCTCGCGTCGCTCGGCGGAGGACGTGCAGCACGGAGCCCGCTCGGGCACGCGGCGGGGGTGCTGAACTACGCGCTGACCGGCGCCATCACGGCCGCGGTTGCGGTGCCGGGCCATCTCGCCGCCGTCGTCCTCGAGACGGGAAGCCTGATCGTCGTCGGGGTGAACCTGGCCGCGGTGCTCGCGCGCCTCCTCCCCGGACGCCGCTAGCTAGCTAAGCGAGCTCCCGTGCCGCGCGGCGGAGGAAGACGAGCCCGATCAGCGCGTTCATCAGGACGAAGGTGAAGTGCGCCGCCAGGCTGTAGCCGACCAGCGCGCCCTCGGGCGCCGCGCCGCGGAAGAAATACCGCCACGCCAGCTGGCTCGGCCCGAGGTGCGCGGCCGCGATCGGCAGCGCCGCGAAGAAGAAGACGAGCGGCAGGAAGGTCAAGAGGACGAGGAAGGGCACGTGCATGCCGAAGAGCGGGAGCGCGAGCCAGTGCACGGTGACGGCGGCGAGCAGGTTCGGCGTCTTGTAGAGGAGGAGCTGCAGATAGTGCCGCGGGCGGGCGCGCCGGAACGCGGTGAGGAGCGGCGCCCTGCCGAGCCAGCCTCCGCGCGGGCGCGAGAAGTACCAGAGGTGGACGGCGAGGTAGCCGGCGAGCGCGGCGTACACCCAGGCGCGTGCGACGCCTCCGAGCTCGCCTCCCGCTGCCGCGCCGACGAAGGAGTAGAAGGCGAGCTGGTAGATCTCGACGAACGAGATGAAGATCACCGTGCCCGTGATCTCCCAGAAGGGGAGGCCGTGGCGGCGGTGCAGGTAGACCGCGACCCCGCCCTGGCCGAGCTGCGTGTTCAGCAGCGAGAGGATGTAGGTGGTGGCGCGCACGGGGAGGATGTCACGGTAGGGGACGCGCACGTTGAACCACGACACCGCCTGCTGCACGACGAAGCTGTCGACCAGGAAGTAGAAGAGGGAGTAGGGCACCATGAGCAGCAGGTAGCGCCCCCACTGCGCCGCGGCGAGCGTGTCCACGACACTCGCGAGCGGGATGCGCCAGAAGAGGAAGGCGAAGATCGCGAGCGTGACCGCCCATGGAGCGGCCCGCCGGAGCGCTTTCAGGCCGACGGTTCCTCGTTCTCGAACTGGAGGATGCCGAGCTCCGCGAAGCGCTCGCGCACGTACGGCGAGAGGAGGCCGAGGCGCTTCACGTTGGGCACGATCTTCGAGAACAGCATCTTCCGGAACTCCTGCATCTGCGGCGAGCGGAGGACGATCTCCCGGACCTCCTCCACCGGCCAGCCCATGACCTCCCACACGTCCTCCATGAGGAGCCGGTCGCGCATCAGCCGGCAGCCCTCGTAGAGGAACTCTTCGCGCTCGCGCCGCTCGGCGGACCCGAGGCTCCCGAAGTAGTCGTTCAGGGAGAGGACGCCGAAGGCGACGTGTCGCGCCTCGTCCCGCATGACGTAGTGCGTGAGCTCGGTCAGCAGCGGCTCCTGGCAGAGCTTGTGCATGTAGCCGAAGGCGGCCATGGCGAGCCCCTCGACCATGATCTGCATGCCGAGGTACTTCATGTCCCAGCGCGAGTCGGTCAGGATCTGGTCGAGCAGCGTCTTCAGGTGCCGGTTGATCGGGTAGGCGCCGGAGAGCTTCTCGCGCAGATAGCGC
>JBKPBB010000325.1:0-4987 GCA_046744245.1 Thermodesulfobacteriota bacterium | reverse complement strand
CGCCCGAGCTGCCCGAGGGTCAGCTCCTTGGGGTCGCGCTCGCGCTGCCGCGCGCCCTCGAGCATCTGCCGCAGGTCGAGGTTGACGTCGTAGAACTCGAAGTGGGTCTGGTACTCCGTGCCTGCGCGTCCGTCGGTGGTGTGGATGAAGCCGTCGCGCAGGCGGAGCGTGACCGCCTGCGTCGCCGGGTTCGAGACCATGGCCCCCTCGCGCGCGAAGATCGCATTGTGCTGGGTGTTGTCGCGCTCGTCGGAGATGAGCACGTGGTGGAGGCGGTCGTTGGTCGCCTCGATGATCTCGGCGTAGATCACCAGCCCCGGGAAGTCGTCGTTGAAGATCTGCGGCTTGATGCCCGCGCTCGCACGCGTGCGGGCGAGGTCGAAGAGAGCCGTCTTCAGCGCGCGGTTGCCCCACGGGCGGGCCCAGACCGAGAGCGCCGCGGTCGCCGCGGTGGCGAGGAGCGCGACCATGGCGACCGGCGCGATCAGCTGATAGAGGCTCAGCCCCGAGCTGCGCAGCGCCACCATCTCGGAGTCCGCGGAGAGGCGGCCGAACGCGACCAGGATGGCGAGCAGCATCGCCATCGGCACGGTGACCTCGAGGAACGCCGGCATGATGTAGCTGAGGAGCCGCAGGATGTTCAGGACGGGGACCCCGCGGGTCACGACCAGCTCGATCAACTTGAGCAGGCGGGCGATCAGCAGGATGAAGGTGAACACCGAGAGCCCGAAGAGGAATGGCACCAGGATCTCACGGAATACGTAACGGTGCACGATCTTACCCACGGCCGCGGTGTATCCGATGACCCGCCCGCGGACAACCCGAAGCCGGGCGGAGGCGCCGCTCGTCGTCTACGGGGCGAACGCCGTGCTCGAGCTGCTGCGCAGCGGCGAGCCGGTCGATCGGCTCTGCCTCGGACGGGGGCCGCGCGAGGCCGAGCTCTCCGCCGCGGCGCACGCACGCGGGGTGCGGGTCGAGGCGGCGGACCGCCCGGCGCTCGACCGGCTGGCCGGCTCGCCCCACCACCAGGGCGCGGTCGCGGTCGCGCCGCCCTTCACCTACGCGCCCCTCGAGCGGCTCCTCGACCCGAGCTGCCCGAGCGCGCTCGCGCTCGACGGCCTCCAGGACCCGCGCAACCTGGGGGCCATCCTGCGCACGGCGCGCGCGCTCGGCGTGGGCGGGGTCGTCCTGCCCCGCGATCGGAGCGTCGGCGTCACGCCGGTGGTGGCCGCCGCATCCGCCGGCCTCCTCTTCGGGCTCCCGGTGGCGCAGGTGCCCAACCTGGTGCGGGCGATGGAGGCGCTCAAGGCGGCGGGCTTCTGGCTGGTCGGACTCTCGCCCCGGGGCGGGACGCCGCTCGCGCACCTGGAGCCTCCCACGCGCGCGGCGGTGGTGGCGGGCGGGGAGGGTGGGGGGCTCCGGCCGCTCGTCCACCGGACCTGCGACTTCACGGCCTCCATCCCCATGGCCCCGGGAGTCGAGTCGCTCAACGTCGGGGTGGCGATCGCGATCGCGCTCTACGAGCTGACTGCTCGCCGGGTCAGTTCATAACCCCGTTTGCCCGCCGCGGTTCCTTGACAGCCTTCTGGAGTGAAGGTAAGAAGTTGCGTTTCGGTCACTGAGGGAGGGGTACGTGCTCCCCGGCACTGCCGTCCGGGTCCCGCACGGCCCGGAACGCGGCCAAGGAGGTTGCGCGGGAAAGTCTGGGATGGCGGTGCGCGCTGGACGGCTGGTGCGGCCCGCCGATGTAGCTCAGGGGTAGAGCAGCTGATTTGTAATCAGCAGGTCGTCGGTTCGACTCCGACCATCGGCTCCAGCCGGCGCGTCGGAACCGATGCGGAGAGGTACCCGAGTGGCCAAAGGGAGCAGACTGTAAATCTGCCGGCGAATGCCTACGGAGGTTCGAATCCTCCCCTCTCCATTCGCGATGCGAAGGACAAACCAGATCATGAAGCGCGGGAGTAGCTCAGGTGGCAGAGCGCGAGCCTTCCAAGCTCGGGGTCGCGGGTTCGATTCCCGTCTCCCGCTTGCCCACGTAGCTCAGGCGGCAGAGCACTTCCTTGGTAAGGAAGAGGTCACCGGTTCGAATCCGGTCGTGGGCTTGGGTGCCGGGAGAGCCAGATGCGCGATCTGATCACGCTCGTGTGCGACGGATGCAAGCGGAAGAATTACACCAGCACGAAGAACAAGAAGAAGACCACCGACAAGCTCGCCTTCAAGAAGTTCTGCCCGGCGTGCCGGAGCCATACGCTCCACAAGGAGGGGAAGGTCTAGGAGCGCGACGCCGGGCGGCGGTCCCGGCTTGCCGGGTCAGTAGCTCGAACGGCTAGAGCACCGGACTCCAAATCCGGGGGTTGCAGGTTCGAATCCTGCCTGACCCGCGTCCCGATAACATGAAGGCTCTCGAATCGCTCAAGCAGCCGGTCACGCGCTCCCGCGAGTTCCTCGAGGAGTGCTGGGCCGAGCTCAAGAAGGTGCACTGGCCGAACCGCAAGGAGACGCAGGCGGCGACGGTGGTCGTGATCATCGGCGTCGTCATCGTGGCGCTCTACCTCGGGGTGGTCGACGCGGTGCTGGCCTGGCTGGTTCAGTGGGCGATCAAGCAAACATGACCGCAGAGGACGAGCGGAGCTGGTACGTGGTGCACACATACTCCGGCTACGAGCACAAGGTGAAGGCGGCGCTCGAGGAGCGCATCCGCGGGCTCGGCAAGCCGGATCTGTTCGGGGAGATCCTGGTGCCGTCGGAGAAGGTGGTCGAGCTGGTCAAGGGGAAGAAGAAGACCTCGTCGCGCAAATTCTTCCCCGGCTACATCCTCGTCAACATGAAGCTCAACAACGAGACCTGGCACATCGTCAAGTCGACCCCCAAGGTCACCGGCTTCCTCGGCGGCGCGACCGACCCGGGCTCCATCCCGTCCATCTCCGAGGCCGAGGTGCGCGAGATCACGCACCAGATGGCCGAGGGCGCGGTCAAGCCGAAGCCCAAGGTCCTCTTCGAGCAGGGCGAGCAGGTGAAGGTGGTCGACGGCCCCTTCCAGGACTTCAACGGCGTGGTGGAAGAGGTGAAGCCGGACAAGGGGAAGCTGCGCGTGCTGATCAGCATCTTCGGGCGCGCCACCCCCGTGGAGCTCGACTTCGTGCAGGTGGAGAAGGCGTGAGGCGCGCATGAAGAAGGTCATCGCGGAGATCAAGCTGCAGATCCCGGCCGGGGCGGCGAACCCGAGCCCGCCGGTCGGGCCGGCGCTCGGCCAGCGCGGCGTCAACATCATGGAGTTCTGCAAGGCGTTCAATGCCCAGACGCAGGCGCAGGCGGGCCTCATCATCCCGGTCATCATCACGGTGTACGCCGACCGGTCCTTCACCTTCATCACCAAGACGCCGCCGGCGGCGGTGCTCTTGAAGCGCGCGGCGGGGATCGAGAAGGGCTCCGCCGAGCCGGGGAAGAAGAAGGTGGGGCAGGTGACGCGCCAGCAGGTCGAGGAGATCGCGCGCATCAAGATGCCCGACCTGACGGCGGCCAGCCTGGAGCAGGCGGTCAAGACGGTCGAGGGCACGGCCCGCAGCCTCGGCCTCGACGTGGTCTAGGGGCGACGCCATGGCGAAGCAAAGCAAGCGCTACCGGAAGGCCGCCGCACGCATCGACCGCGCGCGGCGCTATCCGCTCGACGAAGCGATCCGCACGTTGATGGAGGCGGCGGCCGAGGGCCCGGCCAAGTTCGACGAGACGGTCGAGCTGGCGGTGAAGCTCGGGGTCGATCCCCGCCAGGCGGACCAGAACGTGCGCGGCACGGTCGTCCTGCCACACGGGACCGGAAAGAGCGTCCGCGTGCTGGTGTTCGCCAAGGGCGACAAGGCCAAGGAGGCGGAGGCCGCCGGGGCGGACCACGTCGGCGCGGAGGAGCTGGCCAAGAAGATCCAGGAGCAGCAGTGGCTCGACTTCGACACCGCGATCGCCACCCCGGACATGATGGGCGTGGTCGGCCGCCTGGGGAAGATCCTCGGCCCGCGCGGCCTCATGCCCAACCCCAAGGTCGGCACCGTCACCTTCGACATCAGCAAGGCGGTGCGCGAGATCAAGGCGGGCAAGGTCGAGTTCCGGGTCGAGAAGGCGGGCATCGTCCACGTGGCCATCGGCAAGCGCAGCTTCGGCGCGGAGCGCCTGCTCGAGAACGCGCAGGCGCTGCTCACGAGCCTCCTCCGGGCCAAGCCGGCGGCCGCCAAGGGCCACTACATGCAGTCGGTGGCGCTCTCCACCACCATGGGGCCGGGCATCCGCATCGACCCCGCAACCGTGCGCGCCGCTGCGTGAGGACGGGAGCATGAAGCGGGCAGAGAAGATCGACCGCGTGCGCGAGCTGCAGGACGACCTCGGCCGGGCGACCGTGGCCGTGCTGGCCGAGTACCGCGGGCTCACGGTGGGACAGATGAACCGCTTCCGGCGCGCGGTGCGCGGGGCGCACGGCCGCTGCCGGGTGGCGAAGAACACGCTCGCCAGGCGGGCGGTCACGGGGTCGCGCTACGAGAAGCTCGGGCCGATGCTCGAGGGCCCGCTGACGCTGATCCTCGGCTTCGAGGACCCGGTCACGGTCGCGAAGCTGGCGGTCAAGTTCTCCGAGGAGCTCCCCAAGCTCGCGCTCAGGGGCGCGCTGCTCGATGGGCAGGTGCTCCCGGTCGCCGAGGTGAAGGCGCTCGCGACGCTGCCCGCGCGCGAGGTGCTGCTGGCGCAGCTCCTGGGCGTCCTCCAGGCGCCGGCCACGCAGCTCCTGCGCACGCTGAACGAGCCCGCCGCCCGCGTGGCGCGGCTGGTGGACGCGATCGGCAAGCGCGCCGGCAGCGGCGCGGATGAAGGGAACGCGGCCTCGTAGGTGGCGTACAGACGACGGTTCCAGCCGGAAGGAAGGGCAATGCGATGGAAGTGACGCGCGAGCAGGTGAAGGACTTCTTGAAGCACATGAGCCTCATGGACGCCGCGACGCTCGTGAAGG
>JBKPBB010000341.1:0-5329 GCA_046744245.1 Thermodesulfobacteriota bacterium | reverse complement strand
GCCCTCGCCCGGGTGGCGCTCCCGCCGGCGGTCGCGCGCCGCCGCCCCGCGCAGCTCTCCGGCGGCGAGCAGCAGGGCGTCGCCATCGCGCGGGCGCTCGTGACCGAGCCGCGACTCGTCCTGGCCGACGAGCCGACCGGCAACCTCGACTCGGAGACGGGGCAGACGATCCTCGCGCTGCTGCGGGAGCTCAACGCCGAGCGGCACCTGACCGTCGTCCTGGTGACGCACAGCGCGCTCGCGGCGAGCCACGCGCAGCGGACGGTCGAGCTGCGCGACGGCCGGATCGTGCGCGAGGCGCGCGGCACGGTCACGATCATGTTCAGCGACATCGTGGGTTTCAGCGCCTTGACCGAGCGGCTGGGGGACGAGCGCGTGCAGGAGATCCTCCACACCCACTGCGCCATCGTGCGCGAGCAGATCGCCGTCCACGGGGGCTTCGAAGTGAAGACGCAGGGGGACGGCTTCATGATCGCCTTCCCGAGCGCGCGGCGCGCGCTGCGCTGCGCGGTCAGGATCCAGCGTGCCATGGCCGCGTACGACGAGCATGCGGAGGCGCCGGTGGGCCTGCGCATCGGCCTCCACACGGGCGAGGCGACGAAGGAGGGCCGCGACTTCTTCGGCCGCAGCGTGATCGTGGCGGCGCGGATCGCCGCGGCGGCGCGGAGCGGGGAGATCCTGGTGTCGTCGCTGGTGCGGGAGCTGACGGCGGGCGCGGAGGAGTTCGCCTTCGATGGCGGGCGAGAGGTGGAGCTCAAAGGGCTTGCCGGGTTGCAGCGGGTGTTCACGGCGGAGTGGGAGCCGGGGAACGACCCGAGGCGCGCGCGCGGGAACGACGGCGCGTCGCCAGCCCATCCGGTCGCATCCTTCCCTCACCTGGTCGCTCAACTCCGTGCTCGCTCAACTCCGTTGACCCCTCCCGGGTCCGCGGTGTAACCCGACGGGCGCGGGCATGACGACGCGCGCTCCAGGAGACCCGCTGCTCGTGGCCCGCCTGGTGTGGGGGTCCCTGCTGGTGGCGCCCGCGCTCTACTGCGGCGTGCTCGTCCTGCTCCTCCGCTCCGGAGCGGGGGGCCCGAACCCGGCGCTCGCGGATTCGCTGCGCACGATCCTGCTCGTCCTCGCCGTCGGCCAGACGCTCGCCGTCTGGTTCGTGTGGAACCGCGTCGTCGCCCCGTCCGGCGCGCGCGACCCCGCGAACCGCGTCGACCCGCAGCGCGCCATCACCATGCACGTGGTCTGCTGGACGCTCTGCGAGGCGATCGCGCTCTACGGGCTCGTGATCGGACTCGTCGCCCGCCGCCTCGAGCCGCTCTTCTTCGTCTGGGGTCTCGTCGCCCTGCTCCTCCTGCACCCGCGCTCGGCGAGCTTTCGCTAGCCCAGTCGCACCGCCCGGGCGAACCCTTGGGGTGGCCTCCCCGTCGTGCTATGCGACCGCGATGGAGCTGCGCGGCGCGGTGGCCCTGGTGACCGGCGCGAGCCGCGGCGTGGGGCGCGCGATGGCGCTCGCGCTCGCCGAGGCCGGGGCGGACGTCGCGTGCGCGGCACGGGCGACCGACTCGAGCCCGCTCAAGCTTCCCGGTACCATCGACGCCACGGTGCGCGAGGTCGAGGCGCGCGGGCGGCGCGGCCTCGCCGTGCCGACCGACCTCTCCCGGCCGGCCGAGGTCGAGGCGATGGTGGCGCAAACCATCGGGCACTTCGGTCGCCTCGACGTGCTCGTGAACAACGCGGCGATCACCTTCGCAGGCGACATCGACCTCGCCATGAAGCGCTGGGACCTGGTGATGGAGGTCAACCTGCGCGCGCCGGTGCTCGCCATCAAGGCCGCGCTGCCGGGCATGATCGCCCGCCGGCGGGGCGCGATCCTGAACGTCTCCTCGGCCGCCTCGCGGATGCCAGTCCCCGGCCTGCTCGTCTACGGCGTGTCGAAGGCGGGCCTCGAGCGCCTCACCACCGGCGTCGCCGAGAACGTCCGCACGCACGGCGTCGCCGTCAACTGCTTCCGCATCGACGTGCCGATCGCCTCGGAGGGCTTCGTCTACAACGCCCCCGAGCTCGACAAGTCGGATTGGGAGCCGACCGAGGTGGGCGCCGCAGGCGCGCTCTGGATGCTCGCCCAGCCGCCCGAGTTCACGGGGCAGGTGCTGGGCATCACCGACCTTCGCCGCCTGTACGGCGTCGCCGAGAGCCGTGCCCACCGCTGAGCGTGCGGCGGGCATCCTCTGCCCGCTCTTCGCGCTCGGCGGGCGCCGCGACTGGGGCATCGGCGAGATCGGCCACCTGCCCACCTTCTGCCGCTGGCTCGCCGACGCCGGGCACCGCGTCCTCCAGCTCCTGCCCACCTTCGAGACGTCGGCCGGCGAGCGCAGCCCCTATGCCGCGCTCACCGCCTTCGCGCTCGACCCGATCTACCTCTCGCTGGACGCGGTCGAGGACTTCGCGGCCGCGGGCGGCGAGGCGGCGCTCGGGGCGGCGCGCGAGTCGGCCCGCGCGGGCGGTGACATCGATTACGACGCCGTGCGGGCGGCGAAGCGGCGCGCGCTCGAGGTCGCCTTCGCGCGGTTCGTGGCGACCGAATGGGAGCACGGGTCGGCGCGCGCGGAGGCTTTCCGTCGCTTCCGCGCCGCGGAGGCCGCATGGCTCGACGACTACGCGCTCTTCCGGGCGCTCCGCGAACGGCACGCGGGCCGGTCGTGGACGGCATGGGAGCCGTCGCTCCGCGCCCGCCTGCCGGCCGCGCTCGCCGAGGCGCGCGACACGCTCGCGCCTGCGCGCCTCTTCCACGAGTACGTGCAGTGGGTTGCGGCCGAGCAGTGGGCGGCGGCGCGGCGCGAGGCGACGGCGCACGGGGTCCGCCTGATGGGCGACCTTCCCTTCATGGTGTCGGCCGACAGCGCCGACGTGTGGGCGCGCCAGGACGAGTTCGCGCGCGACCCATCGCTCGGCGCCCCGCCCGACCAGTTCGACCTGGGCGGCCAGGACTGGGGCCTGCCCGTCTACCGCTGGGAGGTGATGGCGCGGAACGACCACGCCTGGCTCCGCGGGCGCGTGGCGCGCGCCGCGGCGCTCTTCGCCGCCGTCCGCCTCGATCACGTGGTCGGCTTCTATCGCCAGTTCGTGATCCCGTCCGCGGGGCCACGCCACTTCGTGCCCGCGGAGGAGGCGGAGCAGCTCGCGCTCGGCGAGCGCCTGCTCGGGGTGGTGCGCGCGGCGGCGGGGTCGGCGGGTGTGACCGGCGAGGATCTCGGAGTCGTGCCCGACTTCGTCCGCCGCTCGCTCGCGACCCTCGCCATCCCCGGCTACCGCGTGCTGCGCTGGGAGAGCGACGGCGGCGTCTTCCGCGATCCGGCCGGGTTCCCGCCGCTCTCGGTGGCGACCAGCGGGACGCACGACACCTCGGCGCTCGCCATCTGGTGGGAGGAGGAGCTCGGCGCCGATGGCCGCCGCGCGCTGGCGGCCGTGCCGTCGTTCGGCAGGCTCGGCGGCGCGGGTGCCGCGTTCACGCCCGGGGTGCACGAGGCGCTGCTCGACGGCCTCTACGGCGCGCGCTCGGCGCTGGTCGTCCTCCCGTTTCCGGACGCGTACGGCGGGCGCGAGCGGATCAACGTGCCGGGCACGGTCGGGCCCCCGAACTGGGGCTATCGCCTGCCGTGGACCGTGGATGATCTCTGGGGCCGCACCGGCGCTGCGCTGCGCGATCGCCTGCGCGCCCTCGCCGCGCGGCACGGGCGCTCGTGAGCATCCCGGCAGCGCGCGCCCCGCGCTCAGGCGGGCCGTCTGCCCCTGCGGGTGGAGTGCAGGTGGCGCAGGCCGAGCAGCACGACGCGCGTGGCCGCGAGCGTCGCCGCCGTGCTCCCGCCGACCGCGAAGCGGCCGTCGGGCAGCGGCGAGGTTGCGACGCCGACCCGCTGCAGGTACGCGCGCGCCTGCTCGACCTCCGACGGGCTCACCCACACGTCGCGCTCGGCCGACCAGCGATACATGATGGTGTCGGCGATCGCCTCGAATCCTTCCGCGCGCATGCTCGTCGTACCCATGGCGGGGGGACCTATAGCGGGCACGCGACGCGCGATTCAAGATGGGCGAGAAAAAGTGGGGGGCGACGCCCGAGACGAGACGTGGTCCGCGCATGACGCGCCGCGACGTCCGCGTGAGCTGCGCGCTCGCCATCCTGCTCCCACTGGCGCTCGCGCGCGCGGCCGCCGCCTGGGGCCCCGAAGGACACGTCATCGTGACGCGCGCCGCGCTCGCGGCGAGCGACGGGCTCCCGCCCTGGTTTCGCGACGCGGGCGACGCGCTCGCCGAGCTCTCGAACGCCCCCGACCGCTGGCGCGAGGCCGAGAAGGACGCGCCGGCGCTCGCGGCACGGAGCCCCGACCACTTCTTCGATCTCGACGTGTGGGGCGACGAGCCGCTGCCGCCCGAACGCTGGGGGTACGTCGCGCGCGCGGTGCGGCGGCGGCTCAGCCCGGCAGCCGTCGGCGTCCTGCCTTTCGCCATCGGCGAGGAGTACGGCGTGCTGCTGACCGCCTTCCGCGACGTGCGCGCCGGCCGCCCCGGAGGCCGCGAAGCCGCGCTCGCCGCGGCCGGTGTGCTCGCGCACCTCGCGGGGGACGCTGCCGTGCCACTGCATGCGACGCGCCACCATCACGGCTGGGTGGGCCCCAACCCGGAGGGCTTCACGCGCGCGGGCGAGATCCACCGCTGGTTCGAGGGCACGCTCGTGGCGGGTGTCGACCCGGCGGATATCCGCGCCGCGCGCGAGGCCTCGCGGGCGCTCGGCGACGTGCCGGGCGCGGTGCACGCGCTCCTCGGCGACTCGCTGGCGCAGGTGCCAAGGCTCTACCGGCTCGAGCGCGAGAGCCGGCGCACACACGACGACGCCGACGCGCGCGCCCTGGTGCGCGAGCGGCTCGCGGCCGGCGCCACGCTCCTCGCCCGCCTCTGGCGGACGGCCTGGGTGCGGAGCGGCGGGTAGTGCACTCCACCCGGCCTTCACCCCTCGCCGATGTCATCGCGACGGTCGGCACGGTATGCTCCGCCGACGTGACGCACGAGGAGCTCCGCCCGCTCCTGGCCGGCTATGCGGCCGGCACCCTGGACGAGGCCGGGTGCGAGGCCGTGCGCGTGCACCTCGCGAGCGGCTGCGTCGCGTGCCTGCACGACGTGTTCGATCGCCCGGTGGGGTTGCCCCGGACCCCCCCGGGCCCGCCGGCCCCCGCGCCGAGGCCCGCCTCCGCGGCCCGCCAGCCCCGGGGGCTCGGCGTGCTCGCCGTTGGGCTCGGCCTCGTGCTCGCCGCGCTCGGGGTGCGGACGATCGGCGAGC
>JBKPBB010000421.1:0-4164 GCA_046744245.1 Thermodesulfobacteriota bacterium | reverse complement strand
GGCGACGGCCAGCATGGGGCTGGCGGTCGGAGCGGGCTACTACTCGCTCACCACCCTGATCTTCCTCGCCATGCTCGTCATCCAGTTCCCGCTCCCCTGGGTCGAGAACGCGATCGAGGCCCGGCTGCCGAGCGCGCAGGGGGGCTCGGACTCAACGGCAGGAGAGCGGGCGGATCCCGGAGCACGACGAGTAGGCAGACGTGTTGCCCCCATGATGGGTGTGTGAAAGAGCAGACCCGAGATGTCGCCCGCGATGCGCAAAATATTTCACTTCGATTCGCCTCGAGAGAAGTATCGTTGCGACGCGTCGGTCGTGAGCTGTTTCGATAACCGCTTTGACGCCGCTTTCCGGAAGCTGCTCAAGCGCATCGGGATCGTTCAGCCGGACGCGATCAGAATCGCCGGGGGAGCCAAGGCGCTGGCATCGCCCGAGGAGGAGTTCCACCGCGCCTTCGTCCTCGAGCAGATCCACAAATCGATCCGCCTGCACGGAACCGAGCGCGCGATCCTGATGCTGCACTCCGACTGCGGGGCGTACGGCGGGCTGGCGGCTCGCTTTCGGGGAGACGCCGAAGCCGAGGCCGCTCACTATCGCGCCGAGCTCGGGCGCGCCTCCGAAGTTTTGAAAGCCGCGATTCCCGGCCTCACGGTGCAATGCTTCTTCCTGAGCTTCGACGGGGCCTGGGCGGTCGGCGAAGGGTCGGCCGACGGTGCGATGCGAACGTGAGGAACGTGCTCCCCAGGGCGATCCCGGATACGGCGTGCGTCAGGACCGTGGGCACCTGCGGCGTCTTCCGTGCCATGCTGCGCGGGCCCGTGTCCAACGACACCTTCCGCCGCGGCGGTTGACCTGCCGGCCGCCAGGGGGCACAGACTGACGGCCCATGGCGCTTCCCGAGGCACACGCCGAGCCGGCGGTGCAGGAGGGGGTCTGCTACGCCCTCTTCGCGTACGACGCCGGGCTGGCGATCAACCTCGACGAGTCGGAGCGCCGGATCACCGCGCTGACGCACCGGGCGGCCATCCGCCACAAGCGTCGCGCGCCGCGCTACTTCGAGTATCGCCCAGCTCCCCTGCGCGTGACCCAGGAACGGGAGGTGCTCGCGGTCGGCGCCTTCCGCCCCT
Source organism: Thermodesulfobacteriota bacterium (assembly GCA_046744245.1). Taxonomy (GTDB): domain Bacteria; phylum Desulfobacterota; class Binatia; order DP-6; family DP-6; genus DP-6. The sequence continues at coordinate 3,039 of JBKPBB010000421.1, read as the reverse complement.
TGCCCTCCGTCGACGCCGTGCTCTACGACTTCGGCGCGGTGTCGGTCACCTACCAGATCCCGCTCGCGGGTCCGCTCACCCGCCTCATCACGCTCGCCGAGGAGCTGTACGAGAGCGACGTGCTCCGCGCCGACTCCCGCCGCTGGGTCGAGCACCTGCTCGCGGCCATCGCGCCCGCGGTGACCCGCCCCGGGCTGACCGACTTCGTCGAGACCTACGTGATCTTCGAGATCGGCGCCTTCACCCCGCCCTGTGCGCCGGCCGCACTCTACACGACGTATGCCCAGGAGGTGGCGCGCATCCTGCGCTCGGAGCGCGCGGCGCTCTCCGACCAGGAGGTGGACGACGCGGTCGGCCATCGCATCTCGTTCGGCTCGGGAGACGTGACCCTCATCGACTGGGACGCGGCCCTGATCGCCGACCGGGACGCCGAGGACGTGCGCGCCGTCCTCGAGTTCGCCAACGTCGAGCTGCTCGAGATGCGCTACCTCGACCAGCAGCTCGACGACGCCCTCGACGAGTCGTACGAGACGCTCTCGCGCCGCCGCTACGGCCTCTGGCTGCCGGGCTCGACGCGCGCCGATCTCCGCCGGATCGGCCAGCTGCAGGTGGACAACGCCGTCCTCTTCGAGGGCGTCAACAACGCGCTCAAGCTGCTCGGTGATCAGTACCTGGCGCGCGTGTATCGCCTGGTCTCGGACCGCTTCCACCTGGCGGAGTGGGACGCGAGCATCCTCCGCAAGCTCCAGAGCCTCGAGAGCATCTACCAGAAGCTCTCCGACGAGGCGGCGAACCGCCGGACCGAGACGCTCGAGTGGATCGTCATCGTGCTCATCGCGGTCGAGATCCTGATCCCGTTCGTGCCCCGCCTGGTGGGTCTGCGATAGCCCGCCACATGCCGCCGCCGCTCGCCGGGCTCCGCGCGCTCGATCTGACCGACGCGCTCGGCTACCTGTGCGGCCGGCTGCTCGCCGACCTGGGCGTCCTGGTGATCAAGGTCGAGCCGCCGGGGGGCGACGGCGGCCGTGCGCTGGCGCCCCGCTACCGGGCTCGGGACGGCCGCGAGCACGGCCTCTACTGGCACGCGATGAACGCGGGCAAGCTCGGCGTGACGCTCGCGCTGGAGCACCCGGAGGCGCCGCGCGTGCTGGCGGATCTGGCCGCGCGCGTCGACTTCGTCCTCGACTCGTTCCCGCCCGATTCGGCCGCGGCGCGTCTCGTCGCCGAGATCGCGGCGCGGCAGCCGGCGCTCGTCCACACCAGCGTGACGCCTTTCGGTGACCGGCCGCCGGGCCGCGCGCTCCACGCCGACGACATCGTGATCGCGGCCATGGGCGGCCCCATGTACCTCTGCGGCGACGAGGACCGCCCGCCGCTCCGCCTGCCGCTCTGGCAGGCGTTCTGTCACGCCGGCGCCGAGGCGGCGGTCGGCACGCTGCTCGCGCACCTCGCCCGCGGCCGCAGCGGACGCGGCCAGTACGTGGTGGTGAACGCGCAGGCGGCGATGGTGTGGACGCTGATGAACGCACAGGCCTACCCGGTCCTCCACGGCGACTATCTGCGCCGGAGCGGCGCCTTCGTCGGCTCGCGCGGCGTGCGCCGGCGGATGGTCTTCCCCTGCGCCGACGGCCACGTGAGTCTCCTCTTGATGGGCGCGCAGGGCTCGCCCTCGACGCGCGCGCTCATGCGCTGGATGGACGAGCACGGCATGCTGCCCACCTGGCTCCGTGAGTGGCCGTGGGAGCAGTGGGAGCCGGGCTGGGCGATGGAGGCCTCGCCCGCGGCGCAGGCCGAGCTGGTGCGCATCGAGGAGGCGGTCGCGGCCTTCCTCCAGACACGCACCAAGGCCGAGGTGTACCGCGAGGGCGTCCGGCGCCGCATCCTGGTGGCGCCGGTCGCGACCGTGGCGGACATCGCGGCCGATCCGCAGCTCGCCTTCCGCGAGTACTTCCGGCCCGTCGATGACCAGGTGCTCGGACCGAGCCTCCGCTATCCGGGGCCGTTCGCACGGCTCTCGGCGACGCCGCTGGCCGAGCCGCGCCGGCCGCCGGAGGCCGGGGAGCACAACCCCCACGTCTGGGGCGAGCTGTGCGGCTACGACGTGGACGCGCTGCGGCGCGCGGGCGTCATCTGATCCATGGCGCTCCCGGCCGACCCGGCGCTCCCGCTCGCGGACCTGAAGGTCCTCGACTTCTCCTGGGCCGGCGTCGGGCCGATCACCGTCAAGTACCTGGCCGACCACGGCGCGACCGTCGTCCGTGTCGAGTCGCATGCGCGCTACGACGTCGTCCGCCTGGGCCCGCCGTGGCACGAGGGCAAGCCCGGCATCGAGCGGAGCCAGTTCTACGCCAGCTACAACACCTCGAAGCTCGGCATCGCGCTCGACCTGTCCAAGCCCGCGGCGCGCGACATCGCGCGGCGGCTCGCCGCCTGGGCCGACGTCCTGGTCGAGAGCTACACGCCGCACGTGATGCGCGCCGTCGGCCTCGCGTACGCGGATCTCCGCCCGGTGAACCCGCGCCTGGTCATGCTGAGCACCTGCCTCCAGGGGCAGACGGGGCCGCACGCGGAGTTCCCGGGCTTCGGGCAGCTCGTGGCGGCGCTCTCGGGCTTCTACGAGATCGCGGGCTGGGCGGACCGCGCGCCCGCACCGCCCTACGGCGCGTACACCGACTACGTCGTCCCGCGCCTCGCCGCGACCGCGCTCCTCGCGGCGGTCGATCACCAGCGGCGGACGGGCGAGGGCCAGCACCTCGACGTGTCGCAGCTCGAGGCCGCGCTCCACTTCCTCGCGCCCGCGCTCCTCGACTACGAGCTCACGGGCCGGGTCGCGACGCGCGCGGGGAACCGCAGCGACCACGCCGCGCCGCACGGCGCCTACCCGTGTGCGGGCGACGACCGGTGGATCGCGCTCAGCGTGCGCGGCGACGCGGAGTGGCGCGCGCTCTCGGCCGTGCTCGCGCGGCCCGCCTGGCTCGCGGAGGCGCGCTTCGCGACGCACGCCGCGCGCGTCGGGGACGCCGAGGCGCTGGACGCGCT
>JBKPBB010000244.1:0-3111 GCA_046744245.1 Thermodesulfobacteriota bacterium | reverse complement strand
GCACCGCACGCCGTTCGTCTCCGGCGCGACGGGCGTCGGGATCCACCTGGGCGGCGCGGAGCTGGTCCTCGGCGACCATCCGGTCGCCGACGAGCTGCGGAGCCTCGGGCTCCCGAAGGGGGCGCTCATGAGCGTCTGGATGGAGCACTCGCACGGCCGCTTCGAGGCGCCGGCGCCATGCTGAGCGCACGCGCCGTCGCCGCATCGCTACTCTGCCTCGCCGTGCTCACGGCTGCGCCCGCGCGCGCCGGCGGCGACTGGAACGACAAGCAGATCAGGTGGCAGAGCTACCAGGACGGGCTGGCGGCGGCGAAGAAGGAGAAAAAGCCGATCTGCCTCATCTTCTATACGGAGTGGTGCCCGCACTGCGCCAATTACAGCGCCGTGTTCCACGACCCGAAGGTGGTGGACACAACGAAGCGCTTCGTGATGATCCGCCTCGACAAGGACAAGCAGGCGGAGCTCAGCAAGAAGTACGCGCCCGACGGTGAGTACATCCCCCGCACGTACTTCCTCTCCTCCGCCGGCGTGCTCGATGCGGACATCCACGCGCCGCGGGACAAGTTCCAGTACTTCTACGACGAGCGCACGCCGGCCTCGGTACTGGCGGGCATGGAGGAGGCGAGCAAGAAGCTGCGGTAGGGTGACAGGACCGTTTGTCTACGGCGTCGGGACTTCGTGCTCCTGGACGAGGAGCGGCCAGTGCTGTCGCCGCACCGGAACGGCCGCGCGGAAGTGCCGGAAGTCCCAAGTCAGGATGAGGCCCTGGCGCGCTTCGGCTATCGCCATGACCACGGCATCGGCGAGATCCAGGCCGATGTCTTCGTACCGGTCGAGCATCTCGAGCGCGCGAAGGTGCTCTGCGTCCGTCGGTCGGTCGAGCGCGTGCGTGCCGTCGAGAAGGGCGTGCCCGAACACCAGCGCGGCCCTTGCGTGCCCTCGGGCACGGAGGACGAGATGGACTTCGACATAGACCGGCCACGGAACGACGACCCGCCGCCCGAGGGCCGAGAGAAGGCGCACGGCGAAATCGTGGCGCCGTCGCTCCCCCCGATTGCACGCCAGCACGAGGACGGTCCGCGCCCGCCGGGGATTGTGATCGCGAAGCGAGCGCGACGAAGCTAGGGTCGTCGTCCCCATCACCCGCCCGCGAGCAGACTGCGCGCAATCTGCGACACCTGGATCTCGTCCGTCCCGGCGTAGATCTGCAGCACCTTGGCGTCGCGGCAGAGCTGCTCGACCTGGAACTCGGCCATGTAGCCGTTGCCGCCGAAGAGCTGCACCGCCTCGAGCGCGACCTCCATCGCCGCCTGCGCCGCGTAGAGCTTGCACGCCGAGGCCTCGGCGAAGCTCATGGGCTTCCCGGCCGCCGCCATCTCGATCTGCCGGAACACGATGTTCTGGAGGTTCATGCGCGCCACCTCCATCTTGGCGAGCTTCAGCTGGATCAGCTGGAACTCGCCGATCGGCCGGCCGAAGGCGACGCGGGTCCGGGCGTAGTCGACGCTGAGCGCGAGGCACTGTTCGACGATGCCGAGCGCCATCGCCACCACGCCCGTGCGCTCCTGGGAGAACGTTTGCTTCGCGCCCGAGCGCGCCGCGACCTCCTCGGTCTCGCCGATCAGCCGCTCGCGGCCGGCGTGCACGTCCTCCAGGAAGAGCTCGCCCGTCGGCGACGAGTGGAGGCCCATCTTCCGCATCGGTTTCGACTGCGTGAAGCCGGGCATGCCTTTGTCGAGGATGAAGCTGAGAACTTTTCGGTTTCTGGGTTCGGCACCGTCGTCCAGCTTGCAGATGAAGACGGTCGTGTCGGCGTAGGGACCGTTGGTGATGAAGGTCTTCGACCCGTTGAGCGCGTAGCCGTCGCCGTCGCGGCGCGCGGTCGACTTCATACCGCCGAAGGCGTCGGAGCCCGAGCCCGGCTCGGTGATGGCCCAGGCGCCGATCTTCTCGAGCGTCAGCAGCGGGAGCCCCCAGCGCTCCTTCTGGGCGATCGTGCCCTTCGACATGATCGCCGCGGCTGTCAGGCCGACGCTCACGCCGAGCGCCGTCACCATGCCCGGGCAGTAGTGGCACAGCTCGATGATCGGGATGAGTCGCATGCCGATGTCCTCGGCGCTCCTCTCCTCGCGCGGCTTCTTCGGCGCCTCGCCGCGCGCCGCCGCTTTCTCGCGCTCGATCTGCTTCTGGAAGCGGATGCGGGCCACCTCGTCGAGGCCGAAGGCCTTCATCATCTTGCGCAGGACGTCGTAGGGCGGCAGGTCGCCATGTTCGAGCTCCACGAGGTGCGGCTTCACCTCCGCCTCGACGAAGCGGCGGACCATATCGCGGATGAGCTGATGCTGCTCGCTCCACTCGATCATGCGTACTCGGCCTCCAGGTAGGCGACGATGTCGTCGGACTCGTACAGCGCGCGGTCGGTGTTCGGGTCGATCAAGTAGGGGACCTGCATCTTCCCGCCCCGATCGATCAGCGCGGCGCGCTTGGGGCTGCCCTTGGGGACGTTGCGCACGACGTGCTCGAGGTCGAGCTCGGAGAGCGCCTCGCGCACCTTCCGGCAGTAGGGCGAGCCCTCCATGTTATAGAGGATGAGGGGCAGGACTCCGCTCAGCTCCCGCGTCCTGCGGCAGCGCGCCCCCCGGCCGAGGCGGACGGCGCTCGCCAGCATCGAGTCCACGTCGTCGAGGCGGTGGGGCACGGGAAGGCGCCAGCCCGCGCGCGCGCCGCCGCCGTAGGTCGTGTTCAAGTAGGCGATGATGTCGTCCGACTCGTACATCTCGGTGCCGGTGTTGGGGTCGACGAGGTACGGCGCCTGCATCTTGCCGCCGCGTTTCACGAGCTCCGCGCGCCGCGGGCTCCCCCGCGCCACGGGATGCGCCAGGTAGTCGAGGTCGAGCTCGCAGAGCACCTCGCGGGTCTTGCGGCAGTAGGGACACCCTTCGAAGTCGTAGAGCTCGAGGAGCTTCGGGGGATCCGGGCGGCCCGCGGCGGTCACGCGCGGGAAGACGCCACGCCCGAGGCGCACGGCAGTCGCGGCGAAGGAGGTCAGGTCGTTGGCGAGGCTCATGGGGGGATTGTGGAACGGATGGGGCGGCGATGCCAAGGGATGAG
>JBKPBB010000465.1:0-2717 GCA_046744245.1 Thermodesulfobacteriota bacterium | reverse complement strand
CATGTATGGTGAGGAGGAGCGACGTCAGCATGAAGGCGATCGCGGTCCCCGTGGTGAGCTTGGTCAGGAAGTTCCCGGCGCCGCTCGAGCCGAACAGGGTCTGGCTTCCGCCCCCGAACACGGCGCCCATGTCCGCGCCCTTTCCGGTCTGCAGCAGCACGACCACGATCAGGAAGAGGCACGCGAGCACGTGGATCACGGGCACGACGTAGCTGATCAGGACGCCTGTCATCGCTGCTCCTTGGCTACTGGTACTGCACGATGCGGGTGAAGGCGGCGGCGTCGAGGCTCGCCCCGCCGACCAGGGCGCCGTCGATGTCGGGCTCCGCCATGAGCGCGTCGATGTTCTCCGGCTTGACGCTGCCGCCGTAGAGGATGCGCACCCGCTCCGCGGTGGTGGCCGAGGCGAGACCCACCAGCTGCCGGCGAATGGCATGGTGGACTTCCTGCGCCTGCCCCGGGGTCGCGGTGCGTCCGGTGCCGATCGCCCACACCGGCTCGTAGGCGATGACGCAGCCGGCGAGCTGCTCGGAGCGCGCGCCGGCGAGCGCGCTCGCCACCTGCCGCGCGATGACGGCCGCGGTGGCCTCCGCCTCGCGCTCCGCCAGCGTCTCGCCGACGCACACGATGGGGATGAGCCCCGCGGCGAGGCAGGCGTGCAGGCGGCGGTTCACGCTCTCGTTGCTCTCGCCGAAGTGCTGCCGGCGCTCGGAGTGCCCGATGATGACATGCGTGCAGCCGGCCTCGCGCAGCATGGCGACCGCGATCTCGCCGGTGTAGGCGCCCTTGGGCTCCCAGTGGACGTTCTGGCCGGCGAGACGGATGTCGGTGCCGGCGATCGCCGGCCGGACCGCCTCGAGGGCGGTGAAGGGAGGTGCGATCACGACCTCGCGCCCGCGCACGCGGCCCACGCTCTTGGCGAGCGCGCCTGCCAGCGCGACCGCCTCGCCGCGCGCGCCGTGCATCTTCCAGTTGCCGGCGATGAGCGGCGTGCGGCTCATCGGGGCACCTCCGCGTGCTCGGCCGGGGCCGCGTCCTCGAGCGCGGCGAGCCCGGGCAGCCGGCGCCCCTCGAGGAACTCGAGCGACGCCCCGCCGCCGGTCGAGACGTGGGTCACGGCGCCCCGCAGGCCTGCGCGCGCGAGCGCGGCCACCGAGTCGCCGCCGCCGACGACCGTCGTACCGCTCGAGTCCGCCAGCGCGCGCGCGATCGCCATCGTGCCCCGGCTGAACGCGTCGACCTCGAAGATGCCCATGGGCCCGTTCCAGAGCACGGTGCGGGCCGCCGCGATCTCCTTCGCGAACAGGTCGATGGTTTCGGGCCCGATGTCCACCCCGAGCAGGTCGGCGGGGAAGTCGTCGGCGCCGACGACCCGCGTCGTCGCGCCCGCCTCCGCGCGGTCGGCGGCGAGGTGGTCGACGGGCAGGAGGACGCGCACCCCGCGCGCCGCGGCGCGCGCGAGCGCGGCCGCGAGGTCGATCTTGTCGGCCTCCACGCGCGAGCGGCCGACGGGCTTCCCCTGCGCGCGGAGGAAGGTGTACGCCATCGCGCCCCCGATGCAGAAGACCTGGACGCGGCCGAGCAGGTTCTCGAGCACCCCGATCTTGTCCGACACCTTGGCCCCGCCGAGGACCGCGACGAAGGGCTTCGCGGGCGCGACCAGGAGGTGCTGCAGGATCTCGACCTCGCGCCGGAGGAGGAATCCCGCCGCCTTGCTCCGGAAGAAGCGGGCCATGCCGGCGGTCGAGGCGTGGGCCCGGTGCGCGGCGCCGAAGGCGTCGTCGACGTAGACGTCCGCCAGGCGCGCGAGCCGCTCGGCGAAGACGGGATCGTTCTTCTCCTCCTCGGGGTGGAAGCGGAGGTTCTCGAGCACCACGACCTGTCCCGGGCGCTGCCGGGCGATCAGGCTCTCCACCGCCTCGCCGACGCAGTTGGGCGCGAGCTCCACCGGGACGTCGAGCGCCTGCCGCAGGTAGTCGGCGACGGGGCGGAGCGACAGCTCGGGCGTCGGCCCGCCGTTCGGGCGGCCCAGGTGCGAGGCGACGATCGGGAGGCCGCCGAGCTCGAGGACGTAGCGAATCGTCGGCAGGGTGGCGTCGATGCGCGTCGCGTCCGTGATGCGGCCGGCCGCGAGGGGGACGTTCAGGTCCGCGCGGATGAAGACGCGCTTCGCCGCGAGCTCGAGCTCCTCGATCAACCGCACCCGCCGCCCCCTCCTAGCGGAGGCTCCGGCCCACCAGGAGCGCGACGTCGCGCATCCGGCACGAGAAGCCCCACTCGTTGTCGTACCAGGAGAGGACCTTGCAGAACGTGTGGTCCAAGACCCGCGTGAGCTTGGCGTCGAGGATCGAGGAGTAGGACGTGCCGTTGAAGTCCGCCGAGACGAGCGGCTCCTCGCAGTAGAGGAGGATGCCCTGGAGCGGAGCCGCGGCGGCCTCCTTCATGGCCGCGTTCACCTTCTCCTCGCTCGCGGGCTTCTCGAGCTCGGCCGTGAGATCGACCAGCGAGACGTTCGGCGTCGGCACGCGCACGGCCATGCCGTCGAGCTTGCCGTTCAGCTCGGGGAGGACGAGGCCGATGGCGCGCGCGGCGCCCGTGCTGCTCGGGATCATGGAGAGCGCGGCGGCGCGGGCGCGGCGGAGGTCCTCGTGCGGCAGATCGAGGATACTGTCTCTTATACACATCTGACGCTGCCGACGAGGAGCGTGGGGGGGTGT
>JBKPBB010000425.1:0-6882 GCA_046744245.1 Thermodesulfobacteriota bacterium | reverse complement strand
GGTCTGGGTGACGAGCTGCACGCGCGCCGCCGCGGTCTCGTGACCGTCGATCACGACGGCGCGCTGGAAGACCCGCTGCCCGGCGGGCCGCACCGGTGCGAGGCCGTGGAGCGCGCGCTCGCGGGCGAGCGCCCACGCCGCGCTCGAGCCGAGCAGGTGGCCGAGCGTGAGCAGGTGCGAGCAGCCGCGCGGCCCGCCGATCGCGTCGCCGAGCCGGCGCGCCCAGCCGTCGTCGAGCCGCGTCCCCGCCAGCGCGGCGATGCGATCGATCGGATCGCGGCAGCTCTCGCCGCCGGTGAGCGCCGAAGGCTCGAAGGCCACGCTCCGCTGCTCGGCGGCGAGCGTCTCGAGCCTCGCGCTCGCGGGATCGATCGTGCCGGCGAGGCGCATGTCGTGGATGACGCCCGCGCCCTGGAGGTCGCCGGCCACCGGGACGAAGCCGCGCTTGCGGAGGTCGAGGACGGCGCCGTGCACGTCGAGCTTCCCGTCGGCGCGTGCCGCGAGGACCACGGAGAGGGCGCGCGTGTGGAGCGGGTGGCCGCGGGCCTCGAGGCGCATCGGCCGCGAGTCTCCCCGGTGCGCGGCCCCGGCGCAAGCCTCGCCTGGCGTCGGCCTGCCGATCTGGCTATGGAGACGGCCCATGAAGCTCGCAGGCGCGGTGGCACTGGTGACCGGCGGCGCGTCCGGCCTGGGCGAGGCGACGGTCGAGATGATGATCGAGAACGGCGGCAAGGCCGTCATCCTCGACCGGCCGGGGTCGGCGGGTGAGGACGTTGCCCGGCGGCTCGGCGCGCCGGCCCTCTTCGCGCCCGCCGACGTGACCAGCGCCGAGGAGGTCCAGGCGGCGGTCGCGAAGGCGGTCGAGCGCTTCGGTGCCGTGCACGTGTGCGTCAACTGCGCCGGCATCGGGGCGGCCATGCGCACGGTCAGCAAGCAGGGTCCGATGCCGCTCGAGCTGTTCGCCCGGGTGATCGCCGTCAACCTGACCGGGACCTTCAACGTGCTGCGCCTCGCGGCGGCCGAGATGGCGCGCAACCCGCCCGACGAGGAGGGCGAGCGCGGTGTCATCATCAACACCGCCTCGGCGGCGGCGTTCGACGGCCAGATCGGCCAGGCTGCCTACTCGGCGTCGAAGGGCGGGGTGGTCGGCATGACGCTCCCCATCGCGCGCGACCTGGCCGCGCTCGGCATCCGCGTGGTCACCATCGCGCCCGGCACCTTCGACACGCCCATGCTCGCCATGCTGCCCGCGGACCAGCGCCAGAAGCTCGCCGCCGAGATCCCGTTCCCGTCGCGCCTCGGGCGGCCGGCCGAGTACGCCGCGCTCGCCCGCCACGTCATCGAGAACCCGATGCTGAACGGCGAGACCATCCGGCTCGACGGCGCGCTGCGCATGCCGCCCAAATAGCCATCTTGTCGCTCGCGCGCGCCGTGTGCTAACCGCGCCCGATGGCTCCCTCCGCGAGACGGCTCGGCGTCATCGGTGCGGGCAACATCGGCGGCGCCGTCGCGGCCAACCTGCTGGCCGACGGCCACGCGGTGGCCGTGCACGACACCGACCCGGCGCGCTCGGCCGCGCTGGTGCGGGCGGGAGCCGTGCGGGCCGACACACCGGCGGCGGTCGCCGAGCGGAGCGAGATCACCTTCACGTCGCTGCCGAGCCCGGCGGTGATGGAAGCCGTGGCCCAGGCCTGGCTCGCCGGCGCGGCGCGCGACGCCGTGCTGGTGGACCTCTCCACCAACGCGCCCGCGACGATCCGGTCGGTGGGTCAGCGCTTCGCCGCCGCCGGCCGCCACCTCCTCGAAGCGCCGCTCACCGGCGGCGCGCCCGGCGCGCAGGCGCGCATGCTCGTCTTCATGGTGGGCGGCGAGCGCGCCGTCTACGAGCGCTGCCTGCCGATCCTCCAGAAGCTCGGCCGCGCCGTCTTTCACATGGGCCCGCTCGGGAGCGGCAACACGGCGAAGCTCGTGAACAGCCTGCTCGCCTTCACCGCGACCTGGTCCTCGCTGGAGGGCCTCGCCGTGGCCGCCAAGGCGGGCATCAACCTCCGCACCATGATCGAAGTGATCCGCACGGGCGGCGCGGGCAACTTCTTCACCGAGCGGATGGTCGAGGGGATCAACGAGCGCGGCCGCCCGACCCAGTTCGCGCTCGCGCTGGCGGCGAAGGACGCCGGGCTGCTGCTCGAGGTGGCGCGCGAGGCGGGCGTGCCGGTGGCGGTGGCGGCCGAGGTGGCGCGGGCGCTGGTCGCGGCGGTCGAGGCGGGGCTCGGGGAGCGGGATTTCACCGACCTGGTCGAGCTGATCGAGCGGCAGGCGGGGGTGGCGCTCCGGCTGCCGCCCGCGTGAATCCCGAGAAGCCGCCTGACGCCTGCGTGTGTTCCGTTCCCATGCATTGCTTCGCGCCGCGCGCCCGCGCTAGCATCCGCGGCATGGGAGCCGCCCCCGCCACGGCCTCTCCGCTGGTGAGGCGCTACACGCTCGAGGAGTTCTTCGTGCTCGGGCTGCCGCCGGGCCACGGGCACTACGAGCTGATCGCGGGGGTCCTCTACGTGGTTCCGCCACCGACGAGCCGACACGATCTCGTGCAGTCGCGTCTCAACATGACCTTCGCGGCGTACGCGGTGGCGCATCCGAACGATTGCGTGCTCTTCGTGCCGCGGTCGGCGATCTGGAGGTCAGCGGGGACGTACCTCGAGCCGGACCTGTTCCTCGTCTCTACGGAGCGCCTGCGCGAGATGGGCGAGGGGCCGCGGACGACGGCCGACCTCGTCGTCGAGATCTCCTCGCCGGGCTCGGCGGTATACGACCGGACGGCGAAGGCCGACACGTACGCCGCGCTCGGCGTCCGAGAGCTTTGGCTCGTCGACCTCGAGCAGCGGGCGATCGAGCGACGAATCCTCGCGGAAGGAGGCTGGCGCGAGGCGGAGCAGTACACTGGTCCGATGCGACTCGAATCCGTGGTCTTCCCGGGCCTCGCCGTCGTCCCCGACGAGGTCTTCGCCTCGTGAAGGCGCACACTTCACGGCTCTCGTCGAGGTGATGGAGCGCCGCGCAGGGGTGGCCCTCCGGCTCCCGCCGCCCGCGTGAAGTGATGACGGGAACCCGCGTCGGCTGGATCGGGACGGGCGTCATGGGCGCGCCCATGTGCGGCCATCTGCTCGCGAGCGGCTACCCCGTCACCGTGTTCAACCGCACCCCCGAACGCGCCCGCGGGCTTCTCGAGCGCGGCGCGGCGTGGGCGGAGTCGCCGCAGGCGGTCGCGCAGCACGCTGACGTCGTGTTCACCATGGTCGGCTTTCCCGACGACGTGCGCGAGATCGTGCTCGGGCCGGCGGGCACGCTGGCCGGCGCCGGGCACGGGACGATCCTGGTGGACATGACCACCAGCGAGCCGTCGCTGGCGCGGGAGATCTACGAGGCGGCCCGCGCGCGGGGCGTGGCGAGCCTCGACGCCCCCGTGTCGGGTGGCGACGTCGGCGCGCGCGCGGCGGGCCTCTCGATCATGGTGGGCGGCGACCGGGACGCCTTCGAGCGCGTCGCCCCGCTGCTCCGCTGCCTGGGCGCCACCATCGTCCACCAGGGCCCCGCGGGGGCGGGGCAGCACACCAAGATGGTGAACCAGATCCTGGTCGCGAGCGGCATGGTCGCGGTCTCGGAGGCGCTGCTCTACGCCCACCAGGCCGGGCTCGATCTGCCCACCGTCCTCCAGTCGGTCTCGGGCGGCGCCGCCGGCTCGTGGTCGCTCACGCACTACGCGCCGCGCATCCTCGCCCGGGACTTCGCGCCGGGCTTCCGCGTGGACCACTTCGTCAAGGACATGGGCATCGCGCTGGCGGAGGCGCGGCGGATGCGCCTCTCGCTGCCGGGCCTCGCCCTGGTGGAGCAGCTCTATCTCGCGCTCGTCGCGCAGGGCGACGGCCGCAAGGGCACGCATGCCCTCGTGCTCGCGCTCGCGAGGCTCTCGGCCGTGGAGTGGCCGGCTACACCTTCAGCACCTCCGCCGCCGCGTTGAGCGCGCCGACCGCCGCCGGCACGCCCGCGTAGCACGCGGTCTGCATCAGCACCTCGATCAGCTCCTCGCGCGTGATGCCGAGGTTGAGGGCGCCCGCGAGGTGCAGCTTCAGCTCCTCGGTCCGTCCGAGCGCCGCGAGCTGCGCCACGGTGCACAGGCTCCGGCTGCGCAGATCGAGGTTCGGGCGCGACCAGAACATGCCGAACACGAACTGCGCCACCAGGCCGAAGAACTCCGGCGCGAGCTTCTGCGCCGGCAGCTCCCGGCCGCCGGCGCGCGCGCCCCAGAGCTTCGCCGCGACCTCGAGGCCGCGCGCGAGGTGGTCCGTCTCTCCCGCCATCGGTTCTCTCCTCTCTAGCCGACGCGCAGCACGATCTTCCCGAAGTGCGCGCTCGACTGCATCAGGCGGTGCGCCTCGGCCGCCTCGGCGAGCGGCAGGACCCGGGCGATCGGCGGGCGCAGCCGGCCCGCGGCGAGCGCAGCGCCGAAGCGCGCGCGGAAGCCCTCCACGATCCTCGCCTTCTCCGCGACCGCGCGCGCACGCAGCGTCGAGCCGATGACGGCGAGCCGGCGGATCAGGAGCTGCGCCAGGTTGACCTCGCCCTGGGCGCCGCCCATGAGGCCGATCAGGACGAGCCGCCCGCCGGCCGTCAGGGCGGCCAGGTTCTTCGTCAGGTATGCGGCGCCGATGTGATCGAGGATCGCGTCGACGCCACGCCCGCTCGTGAGCTCGCGGGCGCGCGCGGTGAAATCCTCGCTGCGGTAGTTGATGGCCGCCGTCGCGCCGAGGGCCACGCACTGACGGCACTTCTCCTCGCTGCCGGCGGTGACGAAGCAGGGGTTGCCGGCCTCGCGGCAGAGGAGGATCGCCGCCGTGCCCACGCCGCCGCCGCCGCCGTGGACGAGCGCCGCCTCGCCGGGCGCGAGCGCGCCGAGACCCGGCATGAAGAGGTTCGAGAAGGCGGTCAGGAAGACCTCGGGAAACGCGCCCGCCTCCTCGTCGCTCATGCCGTCGGGGACCGGCATCGCGCAGGTGTGGTGGACGACCGCCTCCTCGGCGTAGCCGCCGCCCGGAAGGAGCGCCATGACCCGCTGGCCTGGCCTGAAGCCGCGCGCCTCGGGGCCCACCTCCAGCACCTCGCCGGCACACTCGAGTCCCAGGATCGGCGAGGCGCCGGGAGGCGGGGGGTAGAGCCCCTGGCGCTGGAGGAGATCGGCGCGGTTGACCGCCGTCGCGCGCACGCGGATGCGGAGGTCGGCCGGGCCGAGCACGGGGGACGGCGCCTCGCCCATCTGGAGCACCGACTCGTCGCCCGGCTCCCGGATCACGATCGCGCGCATGCGGGACCGCTCACCACAGGCGGGCCGTCCGAGTCAATCGGGACGGCCGCGGCGACTTGACCTCGCCCGGCGAGCCACGTACGCCTCGGGCCAGCCCATGCTCGTCCTCGTGCTGCTCGCGGCCGCCATCGTCGCGCTGATCATCTGGCGCCTCGCCGCGCGCCTGCGCGACGTGGACCGGCAGGTGAAGGAGCTCCGCCTCCTGCGCCGCGAGATCGAGGAGCTGCGCGCCGACCTCGACCGCGGTCTCGGCGTGACGCGCGCGCACCTCGCCGCCGTCGCGGCGGGCGAGCCGCCCGAGCGCGACGTCATCCTGCGCGGCGCGCCCTGGCGCGACGTCGAGCCCGCCGAGGCACTCGCGCTCTACGAGAAGACGCCGGGGCTCTTCGTCCTCGACGTGCGCACGCCGGCCGAGTACGCGAGCGGCCACATCCCGGACGCACACCTGATCCCGGTGGACGAGCTCGAGGACCGGCTGCGCGAGCTGCCGCCCAAGGACTCGGTGATGCTCGTGCACTGCGCCGTGGGCGGGCGGAGCACGGCCGCCTGTCAGACCCTCGGTCTGCACGGCTACACGCGCCTCTTGAACCTCGTCGGCGGCATGCACACCTGGCCCGGACCGCGCGTGCGCGAGGAGTCGGTACCCGAGGCACCCCCGGCTGCGATCGGCACGACCATCAGCTATCGCGGCGGCCCCGTCACCGAGGCGCAGGTCGTGGGGGCCATCCGCGAGTGCTACGACCCGGAGATCCCCCTCGACATCTACGAGCTCGGCCTCATCTACGGCATCGACATCGACGAGTCGGCGATCGCCGTGAGGATGACCCTCACCTCCGAGGGCTGCCCGTCGGCGCGCACCATTCCCGAGGACGTGAAGCGGAGGATCGCCGCGCTCGGGCAGCCGAACGTCACGGTGGACGTGGTGTGGGATCCGCCCTGGCACCCTTCGCGTATCAGCCCCGACGGGAAGCAGAAGCTGGGTCTCGGGTAGGAGCGTGACCCGAGACTGCCGTGCACGGGAGCGGGGGCACCGTCTCCGCTTCGATTCGGCGCCGCTGGACACGGGTCCGGGGGCGACCGACCCGTGCGGCGCCTCATAGGCGCTCCGACGGCGCCCCCGCTCCCGTGCTGCGCCGTCACGGACCGCGGGTCGGCCGCGGGCTGGGCCGCCGCTACGCCCCGCGCCCGCAGCGGGCGCAGGTTCAGGCGGCGCAGGCGAGGTCCCATTCGTCGTGCACTTCGTCACGCCGTGGAACGTGAAGCGAGGAAAGCCCATCGCCGGCTTGCTCTCGGCGTGCCGGCGACAGACGTGCGGCACGCACGCGGGGCCGAATAGCGCAGCGGGGAGGCGGGGGCGCCGTCGGAGCGCCATGAGGTGCCGAACGGGTTGGTCGCTCCCGGACCCGTGTCCAGCGGCGCCGAATCGAAGCGGAGACGGTGCCCCCGCTCCCGTGCACGGCAGTCTCGGGTCACCCTCCTGGACCTGTCTCTTATACACATCTGACGCTGCCGACGACGGCCTAGAG
>JBKPBB010000233.1:0-3278 GCA_046744245.1 Thermodesulfobacteriota bacterium | reverse complement strand
CACCCTGCGCGGCAAGGTGCTCGGCATCCGCGTCGACCGCGCCTGGCGCTCGTTCCATGTCTACGCCGACGAGCTCGGCCGGCTGGCGCGCGAGCGCCTCGGCGTCGCCGACGTGGTCGTCTTCGATCCGGAGACGCGCATCGGCACGCCCGAGGCCGAGAGCGGCAAGGTGGTCGAGTTCGCGCGCCGGGTCGACGCTGCCGTCGTCGGCCTCGGCACGTGAGGGTCGTGCACGTCGTGGAGTGTCCACGACACGATCGTCTGTGAGCGCGAGGGGATCCCCGCCGCCGTGCTGGTCACCGCGGTGTTCGAGAACCTGGGGCGTGCCGCCGCGCTCGCTCAGGGCTACCCCGCGCTGCCGCTGCTCGCGCTCCCGCATCCGATGGAGTCGCGGCCCGAGGCCGAGGTGCGCGCGATCGCGCGCCAGCGGTTCGACGAGCTGATCGGGCTGATCGCCGAGGAGGTGTGAACGCCATGGCCCGCGGCACCCTCGTCTCCGAGCTGCGCACCGTCCCGGAAGACGCCGCTGCCGTCCTCGACCTGGTCGAGACCCAGGGGTGGGGCGACGGCTTCCCCGTCATCCCGCCGACCGAGGAGCGCGTGCAGGCGATGCTCGAGGCGACCCCCCTCCCCCCCTCGCACGTGGTCGGCGTCGTCGAGCCGCGCCGGGGCGAGGCGACGGTCGAGAAGATCGCCGTGAACGCCGTCCTGGCCGGCTGCAAGCCGGAGTACTTCCCCGCCGTGCTGGCCGCCGTCGAGGCCGTGTGCGAGCCGCGCTTCAACCTCTACGCGCTCAACACGACCACCTGCTGCGCCACGCCCGCCCTCATGCTGAACGGCCCGGCGCGCCAGCGCCTCGGCATCGAGTGCGGCTACTCCTGCCTCGGGCAGAGCGGGCGCGCCAACGCGACCATCGGGCGGGCGCTCCGCCTCGTCATGCGCAACGTGGGCGGCGCGATCCCGGGCGCGGTCAGCAAGTCGGTCTTCGGCCAGCCGGGGCGCGTCTCGCTCTGCTTCGGCGAGTGGGAGGAGCGGAGCCCGTGGCCGCCCTTCCACGTGCGCCGCGGCTTCGGCCCGACCGACAGCGTCGTGACCGCCGCGTGCGCCACCGGCACGCAGGACATCGCCGACATCTGGGCCGAGACCGGCGAGGAGCTCATCTGGGTGCTCGCCCACTCGATCGACTGGATCGGCAACAACAAGGTGCTCGTCAAGCAGGAGCAGGGCGACATGCTCCTCCTCCTCTGCCCCGACTTCGCGCACAAGATCGCGCGCGACGGGATCGACGTGCCCCGCATGCAGCGGATGCTCCTCGAGTGGACGCGCGCGCCGATCGAGCGCTGGCACCGCGCGCACTGGCGGAAGCTCGAGCAGCGGGGGTACGTGGAGGGCAACACCGTGCCGCTCGCGCGCGATCCCGGACAGTTCCTGATCGCGGTCGCGGGCGGCGAGTCGGGGCACCACGCGCTCTACTTCTGCACGTTCGGGCTCACCTGGTCGGTGAGCAAGCGCTTCGCGCTCGACGAGGCGTACGCCGGCGGTGAGTCATGCGAGCTGCCGGGCGCAGGGTCCGCGCGCTGAGCCAGTCGAGCTGGAAGAGAAACCAGCCAAGTCCTTCCCGGCCGTCCTCAGCCGAGCCGGCTGCGGAACCGCCGCGCGTCGGCGAGCATGTGCAGGGTGTTGATCATGCACCCCGGCGCGCGCCTTGCACCCCAGGTGACGCATCACTACCCTACCGCCTCGTGACCGGACCGGGAGGGACACGATGAGCGAGACGAAGGGCCAGGCGGCCATCGACTCCGTGCTCCGCGAGGAGCGCGTCTTCCCGCCGCCCGACGAGTTCAGCCGCCACGCCCACGTGCCCGACCGCGCGCGCTACGACGCGCTCTACCAGTGGTCGGTGGACGACCCGGAGGGCTTCTGGCGCGAGATGGCGGGGCGGCTGCGCTGGCTGACGCCCTTCCAGCGGGTCCTCGACTGGCAGCCGCCGTTCGCGCAGTGGTTCGTCGGCGGCAGGCTCAACATCGCCGACAACTGCCTCGACCGCCACCTCTCCGGCCCGCGGCGCAACAAGGCCGCTCTCATCTGGGAGGGCGAGCCGGGCGAGCGGCGCGTGCTCACGTATCATGCCCTGCACCGCGAGGTCTGCCGCTTCGCGAACGTCCTCAAGGGCCTGGGCGTCCGGGCGGGCGACCGGGTCGGCATCTACCTGCCGATGATCCCGGAGGCCGCGATCGCCATGCTCGCCTGCGCGCGCATCGGCGCCACGCACTCGGTCGTGTTCGGCGGCTTCTCCGCCGAGGCGCTCCGCGACCGCATGAACGACGCCGAGGCGAGCGTGCTGGTCACCGCCGACGGCGGCTGGCGCCGCGGCGCCGTCGTGCCGCTCAAGGCGAACGTCGACGACGCGCTCGCCGGCGTGCCGAGCATCCGGAGCGTCGTCGTCGTCCGGCGCACGGGCGAGCCCGTCCCGATGACCGCCGGGCGCGACCGCTGGTGGCACGAGCTCGTGGACGCCGCCTCGGCCGACTGCCCCGCCGTCCCGCTCGACAGCGAGCACCCGCTCTTCATCCTCTACACGAGCGGCACGACCGGGAAGCCGAAGGGCGTCGTGCACACGACCGGCGGCTACCTCCTGCACGCGGCGGTCAGCTGCGAGTGGGTCTTCGACCTGAAGGACCAGGACACCTTCTGGTGCACCGCCGACATCGGCTGGGTGACGGGCCACACCTACGTCGTCTACGGCCCGCTCGCCAACGGCGCCACCTCGGTCATGTACGAGGGCGCGCCGAACCACCCCGAGCCGGACCGCTTCTGGAGGATCGTCGAGGAGCTCGGCGTCTCGGTCTTCTACACCGCGCCGACGGCGATCCGCGCCTTCTGCAAGTGGGGCGACGAGTGGCCGCGCCGGCACGACCTCTCCTCGCTCCGCCTCCTCGGCACGGTGGGCGAGCCGATCAACCCCGAGGCGTGGATGTGGTACCACCGTCTGATCGGCGGCGAGCGCTGCCCGATCGTCGACACCTGGTGGCAGACCGAGACGGGCGGCATCATGATCTCGCCGCTGCCCGGCGCCATCCCGACCAAGCCCGGCTCGGCGACGCTCCCCATTCCCGGCATCGTGCCCGAGGTGCGCGCGCGCGATGGGAAGGTCCTCGGCCCGAACCAGGGCGGCTACCTGGTGATCTCCCGCCCGTGGCCCGGCATGCTGCGCACCGTCTGGAAGGACCCCGAGCGCTACCGGGAGCAGTACTGGAGCCAGATGCCGGGCGTCTACT
>JBKPBB010000318.1:0-1888 GCA_046744245.1 Thermodesulfobacteriota bacterium | reverse complement strand
CCCCGGCGTCGTGCCCGACGAGGACGGCCGGCGCCGGCAAGGCGGCGGCGTACTCGCGCACCGCCGCCGCCCGCGCGGTCAGGCCGCCCACCACGCCGCGCACGTCGAGCAGGTGACACTCCCACCCGCGGTGGCCGAGATAGCTCGCAAACCCGCGCCAGATGCGGCTTCCCGCCCACAGCCCGGGGATGCAGACGAGCCCGGCGGCATAGCGGGCGCCCTCCGCCGGCAGCGTCTCGGCGGTCAGCATGCGGCGGCTCCACGAAAAAGGCCCTTCGGAATTGCCGAAGGGCCTTTTTCCGGACCCGGCATCGGGCCCGTTCTCGCCTGAGAAGAAATCCTGTGTTCTCTACTTATCTACGTGCCTAGCAGACCCAAGAGTGCCTACGATACATCACTCGGTCTTCACCTACCTCTTCGACTTTTTCTTCGCCTTGCTCTTCTTCTTGGCCTTCTTTGCCTTCTTCTTCGCCATGTCTACCTCCTGTTGGAAGTCGGAAGCGTTCTCTTACCGCCCCATCTCCCAGGCGAGAATCCCCACAACCCCGCATCCACCGACGCGGAGTATAGAAGCGGCCGGGGGAGCGAGTCAAGAGAAGATCGCCGTTTTGGAAAAAATTTTTGAAACTGCTCCCCCAGGCAGAGCGTGGGATCGCAGGCAGGTAGAATGTCGTTCCCGCTCCCGTGTGCGGGGGAGTAGCAGAGCGTTCTACGCTGGAACGCGCCCGGCGCTGGTTTGCCTCCGCGCGGGCTTTCGGTTACCACTCGCCCGGTGCGCATAGGGAGCGGGCAGGTGCTGAGCGCGGCGCTCGTGCTCGCGATCGCGGGCGTCGCCGCCTCGGTCCTGCTCGGGGAGCACGGGGTCGCGCACCTGCTCCGCCTGCGCGCCGAGCGGCGAGGGATCGGGCAGACGGCGTTCGTGCTCATGGAGCGCAACGCGCGCCTGCGGGACGAGGTTCGGCGGCTGCGCGCCGACGACCTCTACCTCGAGGGCCTGGCCCGCCGGCAGCTCGGCCTGGTGCGGCCGAACGAGTTCGTCTACCGCTTCCGGCGCGATTGACGCGGCCTCCAGGGGCCTCAGCCGTCCTCCTCGCCCGAGGCGAACTCCTCGTACTCGTCCGCGTCCATCAGGTCCTCGAGCTCCGCCTCGTCCTGCATCTTGATCTCCACGAGCCAGCCCTCGTGGTAGGGGTCCTCGTTGACGATCGCGGGGTGGTCCTCGAGCTCGGTGTTGATGGCCGTCACCGTCCCGGTGAGCGGCGAGAGCAGCTCCGACACCGTGCGCACGGACTCGAGCTCGCCGAACGGCTCGCCCTTCTCGACCTCGTCACCCACGTCGGGCAGCTCGACCGCGATGACCTCGCCGAGCTCGGCCTGGCCGTACTCGGAGATGCCGAGCTGCGCGCGGTTGCCCTCGACGCGCAACCACAGGTGATCCTCGGTGAACTTGAGAGCGTCCGCCATCGGTGACTCCCTCGCAGACGGGACACGAAGGCTCGACTTGAGGCAGTTGCGGCCCTTATAGGGCGCGTCGTCACCCTGTCAAGAGTGAGAATCCCGCCCGTGCCCTCCGCGCGGGGCGCCCGACCGGCGCCCCGCTCCGCTCGCGCGGACCGCACCCCGCCCCCCGGGAGGCCTACCCCATCTCCACCCCTCCGCCGCCTCCCAAAAGCGAGACCGATCTCCCCACCTCAGGAGCAACCGCTGGTCGCTCCGCAGTTGAAGCACTTGTAACAGGTGCCATTGCGCACCATGAGCGCGCCGCAGTCGGGGCAGCTCGGCGCGTCCGCCTGCGGGCTGAAGGTGATCGCATGCCGGCCGGCCGTGTCGAGCGCCGTCCCGCTGGTGAAGCCGATCGGGTTCGGCCCCGCCTGGGCGCGTGCCTCCG
>JBKPBB010000258.1:0-6079 GCA_046744245.1 Thermodesulfobacteriota bacterium | reverse complement strand
CAGCATGCCGGACAGCTACTTCCTCGGCACCCCCGAAGAGATGATCCCCCAGCACGTGGACCTCCGCCGCCGCTTCGCCGAGGCCGAGGCGGCGGGCGAGCGGCCCGCGCTGGCGACCCGGCTCACCCACTTCCCCGAGCGCGACTACAGCGAGTTCGCGGTCTGCACGCGCGATCGCCCGGGCCTCTTCGCCATGCTCTCCGGCGCGCTCGCCGCGCACGGCATGAACATCCTGGCCGCGCGCATCACCACCAGCCACGACGACGTGGCGCTCGACGCCTTCCGCATCTCGCACGACGAGGGCGACGGCGCGCCCGACGCAGAGCGCTGGGAGCGCGTCGAGCGGAGCCTCCGGCGCGTGCTCGGGGGCGAGGTGAACGTCGAGGAGCTGGTCGAGCGCTCGGCGCGGCCCTCGATCCTCGCGCGGCGCCGGCGGCAGGTCCCGACCAGCGTCGAGATCCACAACGAGGTGTCGCGCGAGTACACGGTCCTCGACGTCTACACCGGCGATCGGGTCGGGCTCCTGTTCACCATCACCAACACGCTCTACCACCTCTGGCTCGAGATCCACCTCGCCAAGATCACCACCATGGTCGACCAGGTGCTCGACGTCTTCTACGTGACCGACCACGAGGGGCGGAAGATCGAGGACCCGGCGCGCCTCGAGACCATCCGCCACGAGCTCGTGCGGGCGCTCGAGAGCGAGGCGGCGCCAGCGGCCGCGCAGGCGGCGGGCGCGTGAGCCTCGACCAGACGATCGACGCCTACCTGGACCACGTCGCGACGGAGCGGGGGCTCGCCCGCAAGACCGTCGAGGCCTATGCGCGGGACCTCGCGGCCTTCACGCGCTTCCTCGTCGCGCGCGGCGTGCGGAGCCCGGCCCGCATCGGCGCGCCCGAGGTCCGCGCTCATCTGGCGGCGCTCACGGAGCACGGGCTCTCCGCCCGGAGCCAGGCGCGGGCGCTGGCCGCGGTGCGCGGCTTCATGCGCTTCCTCGCGCTGCGCGGCGTGCTGGCGGACGACGTCCTCCGCCACGTGCGCATCCGCCGCCCCCCCGCGCGCCTGCCGCGCGCGCTCGGCACGGGCGAGGTCGGCTCGCTCCTCGCCGGGCCGGCCGAGTCCCACTGCCGCGGGCTCCGCGACCGGGCGCTGCTCGAGCTGCTCTACGCCTGCGGCCTCCGCGTCTCGGAGACGGTCGCGCTGCGCGGGGCGCAGGTGAACCTGTCGGCGGGTTTCGTGACCGTGCTCGGCAAGGGCGGGAAGGAGCGCGTCGTGCCGCTCGGACGGCACGCGCGCGCGGCGCTCGAGGCCTACGTCGCGCAGGAGCGGCCGCGGCTGCTGCGCGGGCGCCCGAGCCCCTTCGTCTTCCTCGGCCCGGGCGGGCGGCCGCTCACGCGCCAGGCGGTGTGGAAGCTCGTCCGCCGCCGTGCGCTCGCCGCCGGGCTCGCCCACCGCGTCTCGCCGCACACGCTGCGGCACACGTTCGCGACCCATCTCCTCACCGGGGGTGCCGACCTCCGCATCGTGCAGACGCTCCTCGGGCACGCCGACATCGGGACGACGCAGATCTACACGCACGTAGCGCCCAGCCGGCTGCGCGAGGTGCACCGGCGCCACCACCCGCGGGCCTGAGGCGCCGGTCGGGGGGAATCGTGCCGACGAGCTTGCCGTTGCTCCACGCGAAGAGCTGCCACCCGCGCCTTCCCGGCCTCCACCACTTAGTCTAGAAGACGAGGCGGTCCAGCGAAGCCCGAGGGAGGTTTCGATGCTGAAGCTCGTCTTCCCCCTCCGTCGCCTGCCCACCCTCTCGCGCGTGGAGTTCCAGAGGTACTGGTACGAGACCCACGGCCCGCTCGTCCGCCGGCACGCGAAGACGCTCCGCATCCAGCGCTACGTGCAGCTCCACACCCTGGACGACCCCATCAACGCGGCCCTGCGCGAGAGCCGCGGCGCGGGGGAGCCCTACGACGGCGTGGCCGAGCTCTGGTGGGAGAGCCGCGAGGACCTCGAGCAGGCGCTCGCGACCCCGGAAGCCCAGCAGGCCGCCCGCGAGCTCCTCGAGGACGAGCGGCGCTTCATCGACCTCGCCCGCTCGGCCCTCTGGCTCGGGACCGAGCGGCCGATCATCGCGTCCTGACGCGGCAGAGGCCGAGCGCGCGAGCACTGGACGGGCCCCCAGGTACTTTTGTTGCGCACCCCCCGGCCGGTCGCTAGACTCCCGCGATGGTGCCGGGCGTGCGGGTGGTGGCCGAGGTGGCGATCGTCGCCGTGCCAATCCTCGTCGCCATCGTCTTTCACGAAGTGGCCCACGGCGCGGTCGCCTACGCCTTCGGGGACCCGACGGCGGCGCGCGCCGGCCGACTCACCTTGAACCCGATTCCCCACATCGACCCGTTCGGAACGATCATCCTGCCCGGCCTGCTCTACCTGTTCACCCACGGCGCCCTCCTCTTCGGCTACGCGCGGCCCGTCCCGGTCGACTTCGGCCGGCTCCGCCACCCGCGCCGCGACGCCGTCCTCGTGGCGCTGGCGGGGCCGGCCACGAACCTCGTGCTGGCAACGGTGAGCGCCTTCGTCCTCAGCCTGCTGCCGCCCCCGCAGGCGGCGACGGCGTCGGCGAACCTCCTGCACGCCGTGGCCCTCGCGTCGCTCACGATCAATTGCGTGCTCGCGGTCTTCAACCTGATCCCCGTGCCGCCGCTCGACGGCGGGCGGGTGCTGACGGCGTTCCTGCCGACCGGGGCGGCCCGTGCCCTCGCGCGGGTGGAAACCGTCGGCCTGCTGATCGTCCTGCTGGTCGTGATGAACAGCAACGTGATCGGGCGGCTCGTCCGTCCGCTGATGGTGTTCCTGCTCCGGATGGTGGGCTGACGATGGCGCGGATCATCGTGAGCGGCGCGCGGCCCAGCGGACGCCAGCACCTCGGGAACTACCACGGGGCACTCAAGAACTGGCTCAGGCTCCAGGACGAGCACCGCTGCTTCTTCTTCGTCGCAGACTGGCACGCCCTGACGACCGATTGGGCGGCGCCCGAGGCGCTCGCGGAGAATACCGTCGAGATGGTGCTCGACTGGCTGGCCGTCGGCCTCGACCCGGGGCGCGCGACGCTCTTCCAGCAGTCGGCAGTGAAGGAGCACGCCGAGCTCTACCTGCTCCTCGGCATGCTGACTCCCGTGCCGTGGCTCGAGCGTAACCCCACCTACAAGGAGCAGCGCGCGGAGCTCCAGGATCGTGACCTCTCCACCTACGGGTTCCTCGGCTACCCGGTGCTGCAGGCGGCCGACGTCCTCATGTACAAGGCGTGGGGGGTGCCGGTCGGCAACGACCAGGCGCCGCACATCGAGCTCGCGCGCGAGATCGCGCGCCGCTTCAATGCGACCTACGGCGACACCTTCCCGGAGCCGCAGACGCTGCTCACCGATGCGCCCCGGATCGCCGGCACCGACGGCCGCAAGATGAGCAAGAGCTACGGCAACGCGGTCTATCTGACCGACCCGGCGAAGGAGGTGGAGGGGAAGCTCGCCCGCATGATCACCGACCCGCGCCGCGCGCGCCGCACCGACCCCGGCGACCCGAACGACTGCCCGGCCTTCCAGTCCTTCCATCGTCACTACTGCACGCCCGAGGAGCTGCGCTACCAGGAGGAGGGCTGCCGCACCGCCGGCATCGGCTGCCTCGAGTGCAAGCAGATCATGATCAAGCACGTGCAGGCGGAGCTGGAGCCGATCCGCGCCCGGCGGGCGCGGCTCAAGCCTGCCGACGCGCGCGCCGCGCTCGAGGCCGGCAACGCGAGCGCGCGCGCCGTGGCGGCCGAGACCATGGCGCAGGTGCGCAAGGCGGTCGGCCTGTGAACGCCCCCTGCACCGTGCGGCTCCCCATCTTCGAGGGCCCGCTCGACCTGCTCCTCCACCTCATCAAGAAGAACGAGGTGCAGATCACCGACATCCCCATCGCCAGCATCACGGACCAGTACCTGGCGATGCTCGAGGAGCTGCCCGAGCTGAATCTCGACGGCGCGGGCGAGTACCTCGTCATGGCGGCGACCCTCATGTACATCAAGAGCCGCATGCTGCTGCCCTCGACGGGCGAGGACCCGGAGGTCGAGGAGGACCCGCGCGCCGAGCTGGTGCAGCAGCTGGTCGAGTATCAGCGCTTCCGCGAGGTCGCCGTCGCGCTGGGCGAGCGGAACGTGCTCTCTCGCGACGTGTTCGCGGGCCCGGGCGAGCCGATGGTACCCGGCGCCGACCACGAGACGCCGGTGCGCGATGCGAGCCTGGCCGACCTGCTCGACGCGCTGCGCGACGTCCTCGAGCGCATCCGCCCGCCGCGCGCGCACGACATCCAGCGCGAGGGCCTCTCGATCCGCGCGTGCGTGGCGCGCATCCTGGCCGGGTTCGTGCTCGGCCCGCGACGCGACTTCGCGAGCCTGTTCGGCCCCGACGCCGACCGCGCCGAGGTGATCGTCATCTTCCTGGCGCTCCTCGAGCTGATCCGGCTCCGCGTCGTGCGCGCCCGGCAGGCGGAGCGCTTCGGAGCGATCACGCTCGAGCTGGCGGTGGGGACGGTCGAGGAGGCGACGGAGCGCGTGCGCGACCTGGGGCAGACCGAGCAGTGGAGGGGAGGGGAGGGGCAAGATGGAGACAGCGGAGCTCGTGATCGGTAGCAAGGACGAAAACGGCAACGGCAACGGGGCCCATGCGGCGCCGGACGGAGGCGGCGCCGTGACGCCCGCCGACGACCTCGGCCGGCTGCCCGCGCTGGTCGAGAGCCTGCTCTTCGCCGCGGGTCGGTCGGTGCCGCTTTCCCAGCTGATCGAGGCGCTCGACGGGCCGAGCCGCGCCGAGGTCCTCGGCGCGCTCGAGCACCTGGCCCGGACCTACGAGCGCGAGGGGCGTGGGCTCCGGATCGTGCAGGTGGCGGGCGGCTGGCAGCTCCGCACGCCGGCAGAGCACGGCCCGTGGGTGCGCCGGCTGCTCCGCGAGCGGCCGCCGCGGCTCTCGCGCCCGACGCTCGAGACGCTCGCCATCGTCGCCTACCGCCAGCCGTGCACGCGTCTCGAGATCGAGGCGGTGCGCGGCGTGGACGCCGAGGCGGTGCTGACCACGCTCATCGAGCGGCGGCTGGTGCGCATCGTCGGGCGCAAAGAGGCCCCGGGGCGCCCGCTCCTCTATGCCACCACGCGCGAGTTCCTGGAGGTCTTCGGCCTGCCCGACCTGAACGCGCTGCCGCCGCTGCGTGACCTGGGCGACGGCGCCGCGCTGCTGGCGGCGACGGAGGTCAAAGTGGCACCCGAGGGGGTGGAGGTGACGCTCGAGTCGCCGCCCCCTTCGGGCGTGTAGCCGCTGCCGGAGCGCCTGCAGAAGATCTTGAGCGCCGCGGGCGTGGCCTCGCGGCGCCATGCGGAGGCGCTCATCCTGGCCGGCCGGGTCACGGTGAACGGCGTCGTGGTGCGCACGCTCGGCACGCGCGCCGATCCCGAGCGCGATCGGATCGCGCTCGACGGCGAGCACATTCCGGCCGCGGGCGCGCGGCGCACCGTCGTCCTGCACAAGCCGCGTGGCGTGGTGAGCACGCTCGAGGACCCCGAGGGGCGGCCGGCGGTGGCGGCGCTGGTCGCGGGCGCGGGGCGGCTCTTTCCGGTCGGCCGGCTCGACCTCAACTCGACCGGGCTGCTCCTCCTCACCAACGACGGCGCGCTGGCCGCGGGCCTCCTCCACCCCCGGCGCGCCGTCCCGCGCGTCTACCGGGTGAAGGTGGATGGCACGCCGTCGGAGGAGGCCGTCACGCGCCTGCGCCGCGGCGTGCGCCTGGAGGACGGCAAGAGCGCGCCCGCGCGGGTGCGCGTGCTCGGGCGGCTGCCCACCAAGACCTGGCTCGAGCTGACGGTGGTCGAGGGGCGCACGCACCTCGTCCGGCGCCTGTGCGAGGCGGTCGGGCATCGGGTCGACAAGCTGGCGCGCGTGCGGCTCGGGCCAGTCGCGCTCGGCACGCTGCCGCCGGGCGCCTGGCGGGACGTGACCCCGCGCGAGCTCGCCGCGCTCCGCGCCGCGGCGGGTCTCAGGCCCGGCCAAGGTGGCGG
>JBKPBB010000122.1:0-8706 GCA_046744245.1 Thermodesulfobacteriota bacterium | reverse complement strand
CTCTGGCCGGCACTCGCCGGGCTCGGAACGGTCGCGGCCACCGGCGCCCTCGGCGCGCTCTGGTTCGGTGAAGGCGCGGGGATCGGTGCGGCGCTGATCCTCGCCACCAGCGCCGGCTTCTTCGTCGAGTCGCGGCTGCTCCGTGCGGACATGGTGCTCGTGCTCGCCATCACGCTCGCGCTCTACTGCTACGTGCGGCTGCGACGAGGCGGCGGGGTGCTCGCGGCCGTCGGCTTCTGGGCGAGCATCGGGCTGGGGACGCTCGACAAGGGGTTCCTGGCCCTCGCGCTTCCAGGGGGAATCATCGTGGCGGCGGAGGCCGCGGAAGGCGTCCTCCGTCCGCGCACCCTGGTCGCCCGCCTGCGGGCGCTCCACGCGCCGCTCGGGATCGCCGTACTGCTCGTCCTTGCGGGGCCCTGGCACGCGCTGGCGGCGCTTCACAACCCCGGCTTCCTCTGGGACTACACGGTGAACCAGCACGTGCTCTTCTTCTTCGACGAGAAGCTGCCACGCGATTCGATCCCGGACTCGCTCGGCTTCTTCCTGGCCATGTTCCTCGTGCGGGGGCTCCCCTGGAGCCTCCTCTTCCCTGCTGCGGGTCTGTGGGCCTATCGCACGCTGCGCGACGACCCGGTGCGCGCGCCCGCCGTCGGCCTGATCGCGGCCTGGGTTGCGGTGGTGCTCGGCTTCTTCGCTCTGGCGCCGTCCCGGCTCGAGCACTACTCGCTGCCCGCGCTCCCTGCGACGGCGCTCGTCGTCGGAGCCCTGCTCACGGACGCTCGCTCCCGCGTCAGCCGCGGCTGGCTGGTGGGTCCGCTGGCAGCGGGGGCGGTGCTCGCCCTCGGCGTGATGTTTCTCCCACCCGATCGGCTCATCTCCGGGATCGAGCCGACGCTCACGGGTCGCGGCCTCGACGCGCTGGCCCGGCCGACCGGGCTCCTGCTCGCCGGCACGCTGGGCGGCATGGCGCTCCTCCTCGCCAGGCACCGAACCCGCGTCGCGATGGGGATCGGCGTCGCGGGGACGGCGGCGCTCCTCGTCGTGGTGCAGCTCGCCCACGAACGCGTCGAGGCGCTCTTCTCGTGGCGGCCGTTCGCGGAGATCATCCACACTCGCGCGCCGAATGGAGCTCGCGTCTTCTTTCGCGCCTCGGACGAGTACCAGCTGTGCGGAGGGCTCGAGTACTACCTCCGGCAGCCGCTCGACCTGCTGGCCCCCCCGGGGTGGGTCCCTCCGACCTTCCTCGCCGGGCACACGGAGCGGCTGTTCACGTCCCCTGCCGAGCTCGCGCGGGTCTGGCGCGAGGGTGGCACCTTCTGGGTGAGCGACGACGTGGCGCCCCCCGGGACGGAGGGGAAGCTCGCTCCGGGTCCCCACACGCTGGTGGCGCGCGCCGGAAGCCGCGTGCTCCTGCAAGGGCAGTGACGCTACGAAGCGAGCGCCGCCGACGCGACCGCGCGCCGGACGCGCGCCGCGACCGACTTGAAGGCGGGCGTCTTCGAGCGGCCGTCCAGGCGCCGGGGCACGAGCGCGTTCGCCTCGGGATAGTACATCGCCAGGCTGCCGGGGCGGATGTCGACGAGGGCCACCGCCGCCTCGAGTCGCCCGGCGTCCGTCTCGACCAGGACGCGCTCGCCCTCCACCACCCCGAGCCGCGCCGCGTCCTCGGCCGCCATCATCACCACGTCGCGCCGGCGGTTGCCGCGGTAGAGGTCCTCCTCCTCGTAGACGACGGTGTTGAACTGGCCCTCGGAGCGCAGCGTCATCAGGCGAAACTCGCCCGCCGCGGGGGCGAAGTCGGGGAGCGGCGTCGGATGGAGGCGGGCCCGCCCGTCCGGCGTCGCGAAGCGCGTCTCGTGGAAGGTGCGGCCGGCGATCGTGAACTCGCGCCGCGTCTCGTCGATGCGCGCGAGCGCGCCGAAGCCGGGCACGACCTTGGCCATCTCTTCTCGGAGGCGTCGGTGGCTGCGGAGCGCCGACCAGTCGAAGCGGCCGGGCGGGAGGATCAGCTCGGCGAGCGACGCGATCACCTCGACCTCGGAGCGCATCTCGCCCGCCACCGCCGGCGTGCCGCCCTCGGAGAGGCGGACGAGGTTGAACATGGACTCCTGGGTGGTCGCCTGCGCCTCCTCGTCGCGCGCGAGGACGGGGAGGATGATCGCGGTCCGGCCGCGGCCCTGGACGTGGCCCTCGTTCAGCTTGGTGGTGATCGCAATGCTGGTCGGGATCTTGCGCAGCGCCGCGGCGGCCCAGGCGCGGTCGGGGTTGCTCGCAAAGAGATTCCCGCCGAGCAGCACGCAGGCCTGGATGCGCCCCTCGGCGGCGGCGACCAGCGAGGAGTAGGTGTCCTGGCCGACGCCGGGCATGACCGTGATCCCGTAGAGCTCCTGCAGCTTCGCCGCGAACGCCTGCTTGAGGCCCGGCGTCACGCCGCACGAGCCCACACCCTGCACGTTCGAGTGTCCACGGATCGGCAGGAGCCCGCAGCCCGGCCGCCCGAGCCAGCCGCGCGCCAGCGCCAGGTTGGCGAGCGCGAGGACGTTGTCGACGCCGTGCGCGTGGTGCGTGAGCCCCATCGCCCAGCAGAAGACGCCGCGTCGCGCCGCGCCGAGCAGCGCGACGGCCCGGTCGATCTCCGCGCGCGCGACGCCCGAACGCTCGATCAGCTCCTCCCACGACGACGCCGCCAGGTCCGCCGCGACCGCCTCCCATCCGCTCGTGTGCTCGGCGACGAAGGCGCGGTCGAGCGCGCCCGCCTCGACCACGCCCTTGAGCAGCGCCTTGAAGAGCACGACGTCGGCGCCCACGTGCGGCTGGAGGTAGAGGTCCGAGACCGTCGAGCCGAAGAGCATGCTGCGCCAGTCGGAGGGCACACGGAAGCGGACGAGCCCCAGCTCGCGCAGCGGGTTCACCATGAGGACCTTGCCCCCGCGGCGGCGGAGGTGCACCAGCTGGCCGACGAGGCGCGGGTGGTTGCTCGCGGGGTTGGCCCCGGCGACCAGCACCAGGTCCGCCTGCGCCAGGTCCTCGAGCGTGATCGACGCCGTGCCCGAGCCGTAGACCTGGGCGAGCGCGACGCTCGAGGCGTTGTGGCAGTAGAAGGAGCAGTTGTGGATGTTGGCCGTGCCGTAGGCGCGCGCCACGAGCTGCATCAGGAACGCCGCCTCGTTGCTCGAGCGCCCCGAGGAGTAGAAGAAGACCTCCTCTGGACGCGCCGCGCGGAGCGCGGCGCCGGCCCGATCGAGCGCCTCGGCCCACGCGACGCGGCGGAAGTGCGGGTCGCCGTCGGCGGCCAGCACCGGGAAGGCGAGCCGCCCGAGGCGCTCGAGTTCGGCCGAGCCGAGCCGCTCCATGGCCGCGATGGGCGTCGAGCGGAAGTAGCGCTCCGCGATCGGCGCGACCATGTCGCCCGCCTGCGCCTGCACCGCCTTCTTGCACACCTCGGGGAAGTGGCCCGCCTCGTTCACCATCCCGCCCTGCTGCCCGCCCATGCCGAGCGCGCACGACTTGCAGGCGTTGCGCGAGCGGAGCCGGCGGTAGAGGCGGAGGAGGCCGCCCGCCTCGCGGCCCTTGCGCAGCACGTAGGCGACGGCTTCGAGGCCGCCCCCCGCAGCGACCCGCGGACGCGCCATGGCGCCGGAGGCTAGGAGACTCGCGCCCCCACCGCAAGGCGAGCGCTCGCGCGTGACCCGAGACGGCGGTGCGGGGAGGCGGGGGCGCCGTCTCCGCTTCGATTCGGCGCCGCCGAGCCGGGTGCCTCCATCGGCCGCCGCCCGCGGCGCCTCATAGGCGCTCCGACGGCGCCCCCGCCTCCCCGCTGCGCTATTCGGCCCCGCGTGCGTGCCGCACGTCTGTCGCCGGCACGCCGAGAGCAAGCAGGCGATGAGCTTTCGTCGCTTCATGTTCCGCGGCGTGACGAAGGTGCGCGACGGAATGGGACCTCGCCTGCGCCGCCTTGAAACCTGTGCCGGCTGCGGGCGCTGGGCGGAGCGGCGGCCTAGCCCGCGGGCCGCGTGCGCGGGGAACCCGCGGTCCGTGACGGCGCAGCACGGGAGCGGGGGCGCCGTCGGAGCGCCTATGAGGCGCCGCCCGGGTCAGTCGCTCCCGGACCCGTGTCCAGCGGCGCCGAATCGAAGCGGAGACGGTGCCCCCGCTCCCGTGCACGGCAGTCTCGGGGCACTAGCCCGTCGCCGGCACCCGGCTCGCCCGGGCCGGCGCCCCGCAGCGGGGCGCGAGGCGGTCGAGGCTCGTCTGCTGTTCGCGCCACTCGCGGAGCTGGCTCGTCGCCCAGCGGTACTGCATGTTCTCGCGCCCGAGCTCCTGCGTGACGCGGAACCAGTCCGAGGCCTCGCGGTAGCGCCCCTCGCAGAGGCACCGGAGGCCCACCGCGTACGCGCCGTCGGCGCGCGTGCGGGCGTCGGTGGCACGCTGCCAGACGTCCTTCTCCGACGCCTTGCCGAGCAGGAAGTTGCCGAGCACGTCGGTCTGGTCGGGCCGCGGCGTCGAGAAGTACTCCGCGAGCAGCGCACGGCGCGCCCGGTCGCCGCGCCCCCGGCGCACCTCGGCCAGCGCGCGCACCAGCCACACCCACTCCGGCGCCGGGTGCTCGATCGCCTCCCAGAGAAGGCCGTCCTCGCCGCGATCGAAGAAGACCATGCTGGCCTGGTTGCGAAGCGCCGCCGGCAGGCGGGCGCGGATCCAGTCGAGCGCCTCCGCCTCGCCCTTGAGGCGCCTGAGCGCCTGGTAGCTCGAGGTGAGGAACTCGACCCCCGTCATGCTGTGCTCGGTCAGGCCGGAGCTCATGCGGAAGGCGAGCTCGTGGCGGCCCTCGAGCTCGAAAGGGTACCAGAGACTGGCGAGGCCGCGCGCCGGGAGCCCGCTTCGCTCGAGCGCCTCGAACGCCCGCAGGGCCTCTTCGTCGGGCGCCTTCTTGAAGGCCTCGTAGAAGCGCGCGCGGATGTCGTCGCGCCAGGCCTGCGGCTCGAGCGGCCCTCTCCAGGCGCGCAGCGCGTCGGCCGCGTCCTTGTAGCGCCCGTGCTCCCACAGGAACTGCACGTAGTAGGTCCGCACCCACAACAGGTCCGGGTAGCGGTCGACGTCGAGCAGGAAGAAGGCCTCCGCGTGCTCGGGGTCGGCGAGGCGATCGCGAACGAGCGCGGCGCGCGCCAGGGCGCCGGCCTGCCAGCTCGGGATCGCCGGCTTGATGGCCTCCCAGGCCTCCGCGTACCTCCGCTCCTCGTAGTACGTGCGCGCGATCGCCGTCTGGGCGGAAACCCCCTCCAGGCCGGCCTGCGGGACGCCGCGCGCGAGCCACGCCGACGCCACCTCGCGCGCCTTCGCGTACTCGCCCTTCCACTCGAGGTGCGTGACCAGGTCCTCCGTGAGCCGCCAGCTGTCGGGGACGGCGTGCAGCAGGCTCCGGTAGAGCCGCTCGATCGACGGGTCCCTGGCCGGGCGCAGCGACGCGACGTAGCCGATCGCCCGCCGCCGGCTGTCGAGCGCCAGGGTCGGGTCGTCGAGGTAGCGCTCGAGGCGGGGCGTGTCGCCGAAGAGATAGGCGGACCAGACGGCGTCGTCCGGCAAGCGACGCTCGGCGACGCGCAGGAGATGGCGGTAGAGCCGCTCGGCGAGGTTCAGGTCGTCGAGGTGGCGCTCGGCCGTGCGCGCGAGCCACGCCGCATGGAGCGGGCGCGAGTCCATCGCGCTCACCATCCGGCGCACGGCCTCGAAGCGCTCCGGCTTGTCGACGATGTAGGGATCGAGGACCTCGAAGGTGCGGAAGCGCGGCCGCGCACCGAACGGAGCGGGGGCGGAGAGGTCGGCCAGGAGGAGCGGGACTTGAGCCTTCCCCGCGTGCGCGTCGATCCGGTTACGGTACCAGCGCACGAACGCCGCCGGGCGCGGCATGTCGGCTCCGGGGAGCGCGCCCGCCAGCTCCTCGGCGGCGGGCAGCGAGGCGAGCTGATCGAGCCGGAACTGGGCGCTCGCCCACAGCGCGGAGTAGAAGTAGCCGGCGTAGAACGCGGCGTACGTGTCCGCGTCGAGCACGGGGCCCTGGTAGTGCTCGCCGGCCAGGTCGAGCTCGCCCTCGAAGCGCAGCACCAGGTCGCCGGCTTGCACGTGCAGCGTCCGGCCGATCAGGGCGGCGATCACGCCCACGGCGTCGTCGCTGCCCGTGTAGAGGTCGAGCTCGCGCACCTGGCGCGTCCAGCTCGTGTCGGCAGTCTCGCGGAAGAGGTAGGTGAGGACCAGGTACGGCATGACCTCGGGAAAGACCCGGTTGGGCAGGAAGGCGTTCAGCTCGAGCGCCGACTTGAGCACCGGGAACGCGAAGGGGCGTTCGACGTAATGCGCCTGCACCCACGCGAGCCAGCCCGGGTAATCGTGCTCCTCCGCCCGGCGCAGGAGCACGAGCAACGCGCCCAGCTCGTCGCGCGACGCCTCCGCCAGCGCCGCGAGCCCGCGGTCGTCGTGCAGGACGAAGGCGCGCACCGGGTCGGCGCCGGGCAGCGCCGCGGCCAGGCGCCGCGCGCTCTCCGAGTAGTCGAGCAGGTAGGCGAGCAGCGCCGTCTCCCGCCGCAGGTCGGCGCCGCCGAGCGCGGCCGACATGGCGAGGAAGGCCCACGCCTTGGCGCGCAGGCGGTCCGTCACGTCGAGCAGGTCGAGCGACTGGAGGGTGAGGTAGACGAGGTCGCGGCTCACGCGGGCCAGCTCGAGCGAGTCCGCGCCGTGCGACGCCTTCGCGTCCGCGGCGCGCAGGTCGGCGAGCAGGTCGACGGGGTTGAGGCGCGGCGGGCCCGGCGTGGACGCGCCGCGCCCACCGTGCACCGCCCCCTTCCCCTTCCCGACCACCCTCGCCCACTTCTCGAGCGCGGTCATGCAGTCGCCGAAGTCGGGCAACTCGGGCAGCGTCCCGACACCCTCGCCCGCGATCTCGATCCGCCACGCGCTCTCGGCGAAGGTGGCCGACACCGGGAGCGGGTCGCGCCCGCCGAACCACGCCTGCACCTCGGCGAAGGCCGTGAGGCAGCGCCGGTCGGGCTGGAGCCGGTACTCGGCGTGCAAGGCCTCGCGCATCTGCTCGGGCGGGAGCACGAGCAGCGGCGAGGCGGGGCTCGCGGGTGCCGGCGCGGCAGCCGGTACGGGCGCCGGCGCGGGCAGCTCCTGGGGGACGACGGCCCCGGCCCACCAGAGGTAGGCTGCCTCCGCGAGGAGCGCGGTCAGGAGGAGGACCCTACCGAGCCCCCCCGGCCGACGCACGGTCTCGATCACGAAGCCTCCACCCCCCGCTGGGCGCCGCCGGAGGGCGGCCCTCCGAGTAGAGAGGGAGCTGCGGCGAGTGTCAACCCGCCGGCACCGGTTGGCTCACTGCGGCGTCCAGGGCCCACCGCTCGCGAACAGGCCGTCCACCACCCCGATTCGGTACACGAGGAACAGCCCAAAGCCGATGCTCGCCACGCCGGAGGCGAGCACGAGGTGGCGGTTCACCGCCGCGAAGCGGCTCACCGTGTACGTGAAGGGGAGCGCGGTCGCCGCGGTGATGAGCATCATGCCCGCGATCGTCCCCGCCCCGAACACCACGAGGTAGGCGATCCCCGACCACGGATCGGGGATGGTGGCGAGGACGAGGAGTGCCACCGCCGCCGAGCCCGCGAGCCCGTGCACTACGCCCACCACGAGCGGGCGGAGCATCTGGTAGAGCCCGAGGCCGCCGAGGCGCCGGTCGAGGCGCGCGATCGCCGTGTCGTCCTCGGCATGCCCGTGGGCCGCAGGCGTATGCCCGTGGCTGTGCGCGTAGTCACCGTGCCGGTGGGGATGGACGTGCACCGGCGTCGCGATCGCGGTGATCCAGCGCATGATCCCCGCCACGTTGAGAAGGCCGAGCAGGATCAGCATGAGCGCCACCGAGAGCTCCATGGTGAGGCCGAGCCGGGGCGGGATCACCACGCCGAAGACGATGATCGCGCCGCCCACGGCGACCATGGTGAGGGTGTGGCCGATGCCCCAGAGCACGCCGATCAGCGCGGCGGCGCCCACCCGTCGCTGCCGGGCGACGATGGTCGTGACGGCGATCACGTGGTCGGGATCGGTCGCGTGTCGCATGCCGAGGAAGAAGCCGAGGAGGAGGATCGATACCAGGGAGGCCACGCGCGCTCCTCCTCAGAGCCCCACGCCGAGGAGGCCCATCTGCGACAGGGCATTCGCGACGATCAGGAGCCCCGCGGCCGAGATGACGAGCGCGCTCGCCACCGGCACGTAGCGCGCGAAGCGGCCGTCCACCGGCAGCCGGGCGAACCAGCTCCGCGCGTAGACGAAGACGAGGCCGATGGCGCCGAGCACGCCGGCCAGCCCGGCGGAGAAGGCGACGATGAGCACGAGGCCGAAGCCGATCCGGCCGAGCGAGATGGCCGCCAGCATCACCACCAGCGCCGACGGGCAGGGGAGGAGCCCGCCCGACACGCCGAGCGCGAACAGACTCCGCCAGCCGAGCGCGTCCGGGGGGAGGTGCGAGTGGCCGTGGCCGTCACCATGGTCATGGTGATGGTGCCCGCCTGCATGCTCGGCGAGCGCGGCTTCGAGGCGCGAGCGCACGAGCGAGGCGCCGATGCCGACCACGAGGAGCCCCGAGAGCACGCTGATCCACGGGAAGAGCCGCTCGGGGACGACCCAGGCCGAGGCGCCCCAGGTCGCGAAGCCGAGCAGGTA
>JBKPBB010000424.1:0-2246 GCA_046744245.1 Thermodesulfobacteriota bacterium | reverse complement strand
CCGACGCTCATCCAGCACGGCAGCGAGGAGCAGCGGCGCCGTCACCTGCCGAGCATCCTCACCGCCGCGGAGATCTGGTGCCAGGGCTACTCGGAGCCGGGCTCGGGCTCGGACCTGGCCTCGCTCCGCACGCGCGCGGAGCTCCGCGGCGACGAGTTCGTCGTGAACGGGCAGAAGGTATGGACCTCCAACGCGCAGTACGCCGACTGGATGTTCTGCCTGGTGCGCACCGACCCCGACGCGCCCAAGCACGCCGGCATCTCCTACCTCCTGATCGACATGAAGACGCCCGGCATCAGCGTGCGCCCGCTCGTGCAGATGACGGGCGACGCCGGCTTCAACGAGGTCTTCTTCGAGGACGTGCGCGTGCCGCGCGCGAACCTGGTGGGTCTGCTGAACGCCGGCTGGCAGGTGGCGAACGCCACCCTCGCCCACGAGCGCAACATGCTGGGCTCGACCACGCGCACGCAGCAGACCTTCCAGAAGCTGGTGCGGCTCGCGCGCACGCAGCGGCGAAACGGCGGGCCGGCGAGCAAGGACCCCGTCGTCCGTCAGCGCCTCGCCGACCTCGCCATCCGCGTCGAGACCATGAAGCTCGAGGCCTACCGGCAGCTGACCGACGCGCTCCGCAAGCGGCCCCCCGGCATCTCGGCCTCGGTCAACAAGCTGGTGACGACCGAGCTGAACCACGACATCGCGCGGGCGGCGCTCGACGTCCTGGGCTCGTACGGCCCGCTCCACAAGCGCGACCCCCGCGTGCGCGACGCCGGCGTGTGGCCGACCGACTTCATGTACTCGCTCGGCCTCATCATCGGCGGCGGCACCTCGCAGATCCAGAAGAACATCATCGCCGAGCGCGGGCTCGGCATGCCGCGCGAGGCGCGGGGAAGGTGATCGACTTCGGCCTCTCCGAGGAGCAGGAGGCCCTCCAGCGCGCGGCGCGCGAGTTCCTCGCGCGCGAGTGCCCGCCCGCGCTCGTGCGCGAGACCGCGAAGGCGCCCGACGGCGTGCCGCGCGCGCTCTACGCCAAGATGGCCGAGCTCGGCTGGATGGGGCTCGTCGTGCCCGAGACGGACGGCGGGCTCGGCCTCTCGACGCTCGACCTGGCGCTCGTGCTCGAGGAGCTCGGGCGCGCGGCCGCACCGGGGCCGTTCCTGCCGACGCAGCTGGTGACCCACGCCCTCCTGCGCGCCGGCTCGGCGGCGCAGCGCAAGGCCTGGCTCCCGCGCCTGGTCACGGGTGAGTGCTTCGCCGCCCTCGCCTACCTGGAGGAGAGCGACCGCCACGACCCGGGGGGTATCACGCTCGCCGCGCGCCGCGTGCGCGACGGCTGGCGGCTCGGCGGCACGAAGCTCTTCGTCATGGGCGTGCCGGGGGCGGAGCTGCTGCTCTTCGCCGCGCGCACGGGGCGGAGCGCCGTGTCGCTCTTCCTGGTCGAGGCGAGCGCCCCCGGCGTGCGCGTGCGGCCCGCAGAGACCATCGATCTCACGCGCCGCGTGGGCGAGGTCCACTTCCGCGACGTCGCCCTCGAGCGCACGGCGCTCCTCGGGCGCGAGGGCGCGGGCTGGCCGCTCCTCGCCCGCCTGCTCGATCTCGGCGCGCTCGGCATCGCCGCCGACAGCCTGGGCGGCGCCGCGCGGGCGCTCGAGATGGCGGTCGAGTACTCGAAGGTGCGCCAGCAGTTCGGCCGGCCGATCGGCTCGTTCCAGGCCTTGAAGCACATGGCGGCCGAGATGGTCTCCGAGGTCGAGCCGTCGCGCTCGCTGGTGTGGCACGCGGCGTACGCCTTCGACCGCCGCCCGCGCGAGGCCGCGCGCGCGGCGGCGATGGCGAAGGCGCGCCTCGGGGACGTCTACAGCCGCACCGTCAACCGCTCGGTGCAGATGCACGGCGGGATCGGGTTCACCTGGGAGCACGACCTCCACCTCTGGTTCAAGCGCGCGCGCTGGAACGAGGTGGCGTTCGGGGACCCGGCCTACCAGCGCGAGCGGCTGGCGGCCATCGACGGCTATTGACCGCCTGAGCCATCCGGCCCGCTGACCCTGCCGGGGGCGCGGCGTCCGTGGCGGATGCTTTGCCGCGGTGCGGCACACGCCGGTCGAGCCGGCGCGGGGAGGCAGGGGCGCCGGCAAGCCGTCATTGACGGGACCGGTGCCGCGGGCTACGCAGACCTAAAGGCAGACGGGAGCGAGGACCGCCACACGAAGCTCCGCGGGCCGGACCCGGGGACCCGCTCCCCCAAGGCC
>JBKPBB010000362.1:0-2860 GCA_046744245.1 Thermodesulfobacteriota bacterium | reverse complement strand
CCGTAGCCCTGCTCCACGATCGAGTCGGGCTCGCCCAACCGGCAGTCGCCCGCGGCGACCAGCACGCGCCGGGCGCCGCCCGCGAGCGCGTCGAGCCCGGCCAGGAGCGCGGAGGTGCCGGCGCGCAGCGTGTCGGCGAAGTCGGCGGTGCGCGTCTCGCTCGGCAAGTCGAGGACCGCGGCGATGGTCGCAGCGCCCTGCTTTTCCGTGTAGGGCGAGGTGGTGGTGGCGAAGAAGAGGCCGTCGGGCCGCTCGCCCTGCCCTTCCAGAGCCAGCGCGGCGCTCACGGCCAGCGTGAGGCTGTCCTCGTCGTGGTTGGCGACCGCCTTCTCGCCGCCCGCCGATTGTCGGCCCCACTCCCTGGCGATCAGCTCGCGCGGGAGGCGATAGCGCGGGACGTAGGCGGCAGCGGCCACGATGCCGGGCATGGCGGTGGGATTCTCCTCCGCGTCAGACGACGCCGCGCGCGCGGAGCCCCGCGATGTCGGCGCGCGAGTAGCCGAGCGCGGCCAACACGGTGTCGGTGTGCTCGCCGAGCTCCGGGGGCGGCGTGCGGATGGTGGGCGGCGTGTCGGAGAGCTTGATCGGATTGCCGAGCGTGCGCCGCCCGCCGTCCAGCTCGACCACCATGCCGCGGTGGCGCAGCTGCGGATCGGCGAGCGCCTCGCCGAGCGTCGCCACCGGGCCGAAGCAGATGTCGAGGTCGGCGAGCTCCGCCACCCACTCGGCCATCGTCTGCTCGCGGAACCTGGCGCGGATGCGCCGGAACATCTCCTCGCGCTCCGCCCCCTCGGCGAACTGCTTCTCGATGAACTCCGGCATGCCGAGGCGCTGGCAGAGCGTGCGCCAGAAGTGGGGCTCGAGGGCGCCCACCGTCACGTGGCGGCCGTCCCGGGTCTCGTAGATGGCGTAGCACGGGTGGTGCCCGGTGAGCATGGTGTCGCCGCGCGCTGGCTCCTGCCGCTCGGCGAGGTAGCGCATGACGTGCACCACCTGCCAGGCGAGCGAGCCGTCGAGCATCGCGATGTCGACGAACTGCCCCCTGCCCGTCTCCTCGCGCGCCGCGAGGGCGGCCAGGATGCCCACCGCCGCCATGAGCGTGCCGCCGCCGATGTCGGCGATCTGCACGCCCGGGATGACGGGCGGCCCGCCCGCCGTGCCGGTCAACCCGATCACGCCCGCGAAGCCCAGGTAGTTGACGTCGTGCCCGACGCGGTCGCGATAGGGCCCGTCCTGGCCGTAGCCGGAGATCGAGCAGTAGACGAGACGCGGGTTCAGCTGGCCGAGCGTCTCGTAGTCGACGCCGAGGCGCGCCGCCGCCCCGGGGCGCGAGCCCTCGAGCACCACGTCCGCCTCGCGCGCCAGGCGGTGGAGGATGGCGCGCCCCTCGGGCGCCTTCAGGTTGAGCGTCAGGCTCCGTTTGTTCCGCCCGAGGAGCGGAATGCCCATGCCCATCGGGTCGGTGGGGGAGTAGACGGCGAGCACGTCCATCCCCAGGTCCGCCAGCAGCATGGAGCAGAACGGCCCGGGCAGCTGGCGCGACAGATCCAGCATCCGGAACCGCGAGAGCGCACCGGGCATGATCCGGATCGAGTACTACGATCGCGCCACCCGTGACAACCTTGACCGGAAGGGGGCCGTGTGGTGCTGTGGGAAGCGTCTCGAAAGGGTCCGTGAAGTGGGTTGTTCGGGGCTCCGGCGCTCGAGACGGTCCTCAGTGCCCCGCGTTCACCAGCGCCGCCACCGTGAACCAGTCGTCGGTCACGCCCGTCTTCTCCCCCTGGTTGAAATACCAGCCCTGTTCGCCCGGGAAGCGATGGCTCGGGAGGGAGGCTTTGGTCGCATGCTCGAGCTGCATGTCCACCATGACGATCGCGGGGGCGAAGATGCGCTCGTCCGGGTACTCGACCGCGCCCGGGGCGTCGAGAATCTTCTGGCGGATCATCACGTCGTTGATCCAGATCTTCCACAGCTCGCCGCCGCGGTCGTACATGTCCGAGTACGGGATGCCCCACGCCTCCTTGTCGATGAAGATGACGCGCTTGCCGAAGGCGTACTGCGAGAGCTTGGAGACGCCCTCGACGACGTGCACGCGGCGTTTCTCCCACACCTCGTCGAAGGCCCAGTCGACCTTGTCGTTCCACTCGACCGGGAAGTGCCGGCCGTGCGCCACCGCGAGCAGGTCGCGCTCGCCGAGGTAGCGCCAGTCCATCCAGGCGATGTGGCCGGCGTAGCCGCCGTAGCTGTCCACGTCGGTGTCCTGGCCGAAGAGCGCATCCGAGCGCTGCGCGGTCGAGAGCCGGCGCACGCGGCGCAGCGCCGGCAGGTAGAGCCAGGCGTCGTCCTGCTTGGCGGCGTCGAGGTAGCGGTAGCTGACGAAGCCGACCCCCTTCACGTCGAAGGGCTCGAGGATCGGGTAGAGCCCCTGCTGGAGCTCGTAGCCGCTCGGGTTGGGCGCTTTCTCCGGCTTGGGATCGACGTAGAGGCGCCCGACCCAGTAGAGGCGCCGGAAATGATCGATCAGGAAGTGGCGCTCGACCGTCATCGGGCCGTGGTCCGCGATCGCGCCGGTGTCGGCGTCGAAGTTGCGCGCGTCGAGGTCGTCGGTCGCGAAGAAATTGTGGTCGTAGTTCCACATGATCTTGACCGCGACCTGCGGGTCCTTCGCGTCAAGGAAGGGGAAGGGCAGGCCGGCGACGTAGTCACGCAGCGTGACCCCGTCGGCGCCGAGCCGCACCTGCCCGGAGTAGCGCTCCGTCGCGTCCCGGTAAGCGCGCGGCCACTCGATGCGCCGACTCTCCCCGACCGTGAGCGGAAACCCGTGCCGGACACACCACTCGAGCCCCGGCGAGATCAGCTC
>JBKPBB010000091.1:0-3693 GCA_046744245.1 Thermodesulfobacteriota bacterium | reverse complement strand
CCTGGAAGTAGAGGACGTAGTCCTCCAGCGCGGCATGCGGCCGCGCCACGTCGGCGACCAGCTGCGCCACTTCCCCGGGGCTGCCGTGCGCGAGCGCGGCCGCGAGCTCCGCGGGCGGCGTCGCCGGCCGCGAGTCGAACGGCGGCGCCGCACACCCGACGGCCGCCACCATCCAACCGACCCACCACGCCGAGCGCCGCATGAGGCGCGGCTGGCGTACCATGCGCCTGCTGCCCCGGCAACTTGACAGCTCCGGACGCGCCCCGGAGCATGCCCCGGTGCTCGTGCTCGCCTCCGCGTCGCCGCGGCGCCAGCAGCTCCTCGCCTGGCTCGGCGTGCCCTACCACGTCCTGCCCGCCGAGGTGGACGAGCGCCCGCTCCCGCACGAGGCGGCAGCCGACCTCGTCCTCCGCCTCGCGCGCGCGAAGGCGGCGGCGGTCGCCGTGCGGCGGCCCGCGGACTGGGTGCTCGCCGCCGACACGATCGTCGAGCAGGGCGGCGTCCTGCTCGGCAAGCCCGCGGATGCCGGCGACGCCGCGCGCATGCTCGCGCGGCTCGCCGGGCGCGAGCATCGCGTGGCGACCGGCTTCGCGCTCGTCCGGCCGGGAGGCGCCGTGCACTCGGCCGAGCTGGTGCTGACCCGGGTCCGCTTCCGCCGCCTCGACGCGCGCGCCATCGAGCGCTACGTGGCGAGCCGCGAGGGCGACGACAAGGCGGGCGCCTACGCCGTCCAGGGGCTCGGAGCGGGGCTGATCGAGCGCATCGACGGCTCGTTCACCAACGTGATCGGGCTCCCGCTCGTCGAGGTGGGGCGGGCGCTCGAGGAGGCGGATCTCCTTGCGCGATGAGATCGCCGCGCGCCTCGCGGCGGTGCGGCAGGCGGTGGCCGACGCCGCCCGGCGGGCGGGACGCGACCCCGCAGCGGTCCGCATCGTTGCGGTCACCAAGACCTTGCCGCCCGCCGCGGTCGCGGCCGCCCTCGCCGCCGGCCTCGCCGA
Organism: Thermodesulfobacteriota bacterium; assembly: GCA_046744245.1. GTDB lineage: Bacteria > Desulfobacterota > Binatia > DP-6 > DP-6 > DP-6. The sequence continues at coordinate 2,695 of JBKPBB010000091.1, read as the reverse complement.
CATCGGCGAGAACTACGTGCAGGAGGCGCTGGCCAAGCGGGCCGCGGTCGCCGGCGCGGCATCCTGGCACCTGATCGGCGGCCTCCAGCGCAACAAGGTGCGCGCCGCGGTCGGCCTCTTCGATCGGGTGCACACGGTCGATTCGGCGCCCCTGGCCGCAGCCCTGGCCGCCGAGGTGGGGCGCGCCGGCCGCTCGCTGGCCGTCCTCGTCCAGGTGAACGTCGGGGGCGAGGGGACCAAGCGCGGAGTGCCGCCCGAGCGGGTGGAGGTGGTGGCGGAGGCGATCCTCGGCCACCCCGGGCTCCGTCTCGAGGGCCTGATGGCGATTCCCCCGGCCCCGGCTCGCCCGGAGGCCTCCCGGCCCCACTTCCGCGTACTGCGGGAGCTCCGGGATCGTGCCCAGACCCGCCTCGGGGTTGAACTGCCCCACCTCTCTATGGGAATGAGTGACGATTTTCCGGTTGCGGTCGAGGAAGGCGCGACGTTTCTCCGACTCGGGCGCGCGCTCTTTGGAGGTCGTGGCCCTGGCGCGAGCCGGCCCGGCTCTTCCGTAGGGGGAGAGGGTTCATGAAGAAAATCGGCTTCGTCGGCGCCGGCAACATGGCGGGGGCCTTGATCCGGGGACTCCTGCGCGCCGGGCATCACGACGCGGAGGACATCTGGGCGAGCGACCCGGTCGACGTGCAGCTCCGGCGCCTCAAGCGCGCGCACAAGATCGAGGTGACGCGCGACAACCGCCAGCTGGTGCGGGGCTCGCAGACCATCATTCTGGCAGTGAAGCCCCAGAACATGGCGGCCGTGCTCGACGAGATCCGGACCGAGGTGACGCCGCGCAAGCTCTTCGTCTCGATCGCGGCGGGCTTCCCCCTCCGCCGGCTCGAGGCCGGGCTGGGCGGCCAGGCGCGGGTGGTGCGCGTCATGCCCAACACCCCGGCGCTCGTCGGGCGCGGCATCTCGGTGGCGGTGACCGGCGCCAAGGCCACGCCGGCGGATCTGAAGCACGCCCTGAAGCTCTTCAAGGCCGTGGGCGAGGCGGTCGCGATCACCGGCGAGGACCTGCTCGACGCCGTGACCGCGCTCTCCGGCAGCGGGCCCGCGTTCGTCTACCTGTTCGCCGAGTGCCTGATCGAGGGGGGCGTGCGCGGCGGCCTGCCGCAGAACCTGGCCGCCCAGCTCGCGCACGCGACGCTCGGCGGCGCGGCCGCGATGCTCTCCGAGAGCGGGCCCTCGTCGCGCGAGCTGCGTGAGATGGTGGTATCGCCGGGCGGGACGACGCAGGCCGGGCTCACCACGCTCGACTCGCTCCACTTCCGCGATGCCGTCATCGCCGCCGTCGAGGCGGCGACGCGGCGCGCGCGCGAGCTGGCCGCTGCCTAGACGCCTCGCATGCCGCAGTTCATGCTCGGGCAGTTCACGCGCTTCGTTGCCGACGCGCTCAGCCTGCTGCTCAACTTCTACTTCTGGCTGATCATCATCGGCGCCGTCCTCTCCTGGGTGAGCCCCGACCCGCGCAATCCCATCGTCCGCTTCATCTACGGCGTGACCGAGCCCGTGCTCTACCAGGTGCGCCGCTGGCTGCCATTCGTGATCGTGGGTGGGCTCGATCTCTCCCCGATCGTCGTGATCCTCGGGATCATGTTCGCGCAGACGGTCATCGTGCAGAGCCTCCGCCGGCTCGCTCTCGAGATGAGCGCGCTGCGGGTCTTCATTGCCTGACCCGGCGCCCTGGCTCAGGGACGCGGCCGACGGCGCGCTGCTCTGCGTGCACGTCGTCCCCGGCGCCCGGCGAGCGGGCGTGGCGGGCCTCCACGGCGCCGCGCTCCGGGTGCGGGTCACGGCGCGGCCGCTCGAGGGGGCGGCCAACCGGGAGCTGCTCCGCCTCCTCGCCCGGGCGCTCGGGCTCCGTCCCGGGGACCTGGAGCTCGAGGCCGGGGCGCACGGACGGGAGAAACGGGTGCGGGTCCGCGGACTTCCCGCGGCGGCGGTGCGAGAGCGGCTGGCCGCTGTCCGTTGACAGGGCTACGGCGCATAATTAGACGGACGACGATGCCGATCTACGAATACCGCTGCGAGCACTGCGGGGACTTCGAGGAGATGCAGCGCATCACCGACCCCCCGCTGTCGCGCTGCCCCCGGTGCAAGCGCAAGGTCCGGCGCCTCATCTCGAACACGAGCTTCCAGCTGAAGGGCAGCGGCTGGTACGTGACCGACTACCCGCGCGCCGGGAGCGGGAACGGCGGCAAGAAGGAGGGCGGCAAGGAGCCCGCCGCCGCCGAGAGCAAGTCGGACGGCAAGTCCGAGGCGAAGCCCGAGACCAAGCCCGCCAGCACGAGCGAGAAGCCGGCCTCCTGACCCCCCGGCCCGTCCTCGTCGGCGTCGACACCGGCGGCACCTTCACCGACCTGGTGGCCGTGGTCGGCCGGCGCCTTCGCGTCCTGAAGGTCCGCTCCACGCCGCGCGACCCGGCGGCCGCGGTGCGCACCGGGCTCGCCGCGCTGGGCGGCGCCGCGCGCCTGCACTACGGCTCGACGGTCGCGACCAATGCGCTCCTCGAGCGGCGCGGGGCGCGCGTCGCGCTCCTCACCACCGCCGGCTTCGAGGATGTGCTCGAGATCGGCCGCCAGGTGCGCCCAGAGCTCTACGCGCTCGAGCCGCGACGGCCCCCACCGCTCGTGCCGCGCGCGCGGCCCATCGG
>JBKPBB010000487.1:0-3657 GCA_046744245.1 Thermodesulfobacteriota bacterium | reverse complement strand
AGCGTGCGCAGGCGCTGCCCGCCGAAGTCCTCGACCACGAAGGAGGCGAGCACGCTGCCGAACACGATGGCGCGCCGGAGCCCGCCCTCCGAGCGCTCGCCGGTGGCGGCCAGGTAGCCCATGAGCCCGCCCGCGAAGGCGTCGCCCGCGCCGGTCGGGTCGAAGACCTCCTCCAGCGGATAGGCCGGGACCGCGAACACCGATTCGGGCGAGAAGAGGATGGCGCCGTACTCGCCGCGCTTGACGAGCACGCTGCGCGGCCCGAGCTCGAGGATGCGGCGCGCGGCGCGCGCGATGATGTGCTCGCCGGCGAGGAGACGCGCCTCCTCGTCGTTCACCACGAGCAGGTCGACGCGCGGGAGGAGGGCCACGAGCGGCGCGCGCGCGCTCGCGATCCAGTGGTTCATGGTGTCGCAGGCGACGACGGCCGGGTCGTCGAACTGCTCGAGCACGCTCTCCTGGAGCTCGGGATTGATGTTGGCGAGGAACACGAACGGCGACTTGCGGTGCGCCTCGGAGAGCTCGGGCCGGAAGTCGGCGAACACGTTCAGCTCGAGGGCGAGCGTGTCGCGCACGTTCATGTCCTCGTGGTAGCGCCCGCTCCAGCGGAAGGTCCGCCCGGGGCGCACCTCGAGGCCGGAGAGGTCGATGCCGTGCGAGGCGAGGTAGTCGCGCTCGGCCTCGGGGAAATCGTCGCCCACCACGGCGACCAGGCTGACCGGCGCGAAGAAGCTCGCCGCGACCGCGAAGTACGTGGCCGAGCCGCCGAGCACCTCCTCGGCGCGCCCGATCGGGGTCTCGATCGTGTCGAAGGCGACCGAGCCGACCACCGTGATCGCGCTCAGAGGTGCCTCCCCAGGAGCGGCGCCAGCTCGCGCCGCACGGTGGCGGGGATGGCGGCGCGCTCGGTGACGATCGCGTGGTCGAGCGCGGTCGGGCACGGGCAGCCGGTGCGCGCGGGCAGCGCCGCCGCCACGCGCGTGATCGTGCGCCGCGCGAGGCCGACGTTGGCCGCCAGCACCCTGAGCACGTCCTCGATCTCCACCTCGCCGTGCGCCGCGTTCCAGCAGTCGTAGTCGGTGGCGAGCGCGAGCGTCGCGAAGCAGATCTCCGCCTCGCGCGCGAGCTTCGCCTCCTGGAGGGTGGTCATGCCGATCACGTGCGCGCCCCAGCTGCGGTAGAGGTGCGACTCGGCGCGGGTCGAGAACTGCGGGCCCTCCATGCACAGGTAGGTTCCGCCCGCGTGCACCACGGCACCCTCGGCGCGCGCCGCCTCGGCGAGCACGCGGGAGAGGCTCGGACAGACGGGGTCCGCGAACTGCACGTGCGCAACCACGCCGCGGCCGAAGAAGGTGCTCGGGCGCAGGCGGGTGCGGTCGATGAACTGATCGGGCACGACGACGTGCCCGGGGGCGATCTCGGCGCGCAGGCTCCCGACCGCGCTCACCGCCACGATCCACTCCACGCCGATCCGCTTGAGCGCGAAGATGTTGGCGCGGAAGTTGATCTCGGTGGGCAGCAGGCGGTGGCCGCGCCCGTGCCGCGGCAGGAAGACGAGGCGCGTACCGCCCAGGCGGCCGATCACCAGCTCGTCGGACGGCGCGCCGAAGGGGGTGTCGACGGCGAGGCGCTCGACCCCCTCGAGCCCGGGCAGGTCGTAGAGCCCGCTGCCGCCGAGGACGCCGAGGGTGGGTTCCGGCATGACGTGCCGCCTGTGGCCGCGGCTAGGAGGCTAGACGAACTCCGCGATCGCCGCCAGGCGCTCGACCCACTCGCTCGGGATCAGGGCGAGCGCCCCGCCGAACTGCTTGCAGTAGAGGAGGACCTTAGCGGTCTCCTCGAGCATCATCGCGCGCGTCGCGGCGTCGCGCATGGTCTTGCCGACGGTCATCAGCCCGTGGCACTGGAGGATCGCCCCGCGGCTCACCTTGAGCGCCTCGCCCACCGCGTCGGCCAGCTCCTTCGAGCCGGGCATGTACCAGGGCACGATCTTCGTGTCGGCGAGGAAGACGGCGTCGGTGTTGATCGGCGGGAAGCTCTGGTTCGTGATCCCGAAGGCGGTGGCGACGGGCGCGTGGGTGTGGACGGCCGCGGTGGCGTCCGGACGCGCCTGGTAGGAGGCCCAGTGCATCTGGTACTCGACCGAGGGCTGCTTCGTGCCCTCGCAGACCGTCCCGTCGGGCTTGATGCAGACCAGGTCCTCCTGCTTGAGGCCGCCCTTGTACATGCGGCTCGGCGTGATCCAGTAGAGCTCCGGGTCGGCGGCGCGGGCGCTCACGTTGCCCCCCGTCGGCGTGAGGAGCCCCATCGCGAACAGCTCGTTCGTGATCTGGATGATCTGCTCCCGCGCCTCGGCGTCGGTGCACATCGCTCCCCTCAGGCGCCGCCGCGCAGCACGCGGCCGGGGCGGCGGTCGGTCGGCGCACCGTCGGCGACCACCGGCGTGCCGTTGACGAGCACCTCGACGATCCCCTCGGCACGCTGGAGGAGGCGGCGCTGCCCGCGCGGCAGGTCGTACACCATCTCGGTGGGGCGCATGGCGACGCGCGCGGGATCGAAGAGCACCAGGTCGGCGGCGCAGCCGGGGGCCAGGCGGCCTCGGCCGTGGAGCCCGTAGCGCTCCGCCGGCACCGAGGTCACCAGGCGCACCGCCTCCTCGAGCGCGAGCGCGCGGAGCTCCCGCACCCAGTGGCCGAGGAGGTAGGTGGTGAAACCCTGGTCGCAGAGCGTGTCGACGTGCGCGCCCGCGTCGGAGAGCGCGAGGAGCCCGGCGGGATGCCGGATCAGCTCGGCGACGGCCCGCTCGTCGTGGTTCATCAGGACCGCGCCCCACTGCGTGGCGAGGTCGTCCTCGAGCACCAGGTCGCAGAAGGCGTCGAGCGGCGCCCGGCCCTCGGCCGCCGCGATCTCGGCCACGCTCCGGTCCTGCCAGCGCCGGACACCCTCGCTCGCCGCCAGGCGGAGGACGAGCCGGTCCCAGCCCTGCGCGAGCGCGGCCACGAAGCCGGTCTGCCGGCCGAGCTCGGCCCGGAACTCGGCCTCCGCGAACAGCCGTCGCCGCTCGTCGCGCGACTTCGCCATGAGCGGCCGCCAGAACGGGTTCTGCTCGAGGTAGAAGGCGGGCTCGGTGAAGTCGAAGCGCACCTCGAGCGGGCGGCAGCCCACCTGCGGCACGACCTGGACGCCCCCCGCCTGGAGCTCGGCCGACTCCTCGATGATCTTCCGGGCGCTCCCGGGTGCGAACGGGTTGTCGAGGAGCGGCGCCCACGACACGACCTTCCCGCTCGCGCGCGCCAGCTCGGCGAAGAAGCGCTGCTCCTCGGCCTTGTCGGCGGGCGGCCCGATGGTCGTGCGCGGCGCGATCTCGATCACGCCGCGCTCCAGGTCCGCGAGCGCCCGAGCCAGCGCCAGGAGCTCCGCCTCGTCCGCGAGCCGGCTCGGCGCAGGGGTCCCGTCGCCGAAGAAGTGCGTCGGCGAGAGCGAGGTCGACCAGCCGATGGCGCCCGCGGCCATGCCCGCGCGCACGAGGGCGGCCATCGCGGCGCACTCCTCCGGCGTCGCCGCGCGCTCGACCGCCGCGCGCCCCATGACCCGGTAGCGGACCGCCGATTGACCGATGAAGGCGGCGACGTTCGGTCCCACGCCCCGCCGCTCGAG
>JBKPBB010000447.1:0-4537 GCA_046744245.1 Thermodesulfobacteriota bacterium | reverse complement strand
TGGCTCAGGGGGCGTGCTTGTACCAGCCTCGGTGCCTGTCATTGTCGTTGCGGATGTAGCGTCGCGACTGCGGGCAGTCCGCGACGAGATTCGCGAGCGCGTTGAGCGGCTAGTCGCCGCAGATAGCATCTTCAAAGCGGGTATTTCGCCCCGATCGCGTCCTACCAGCCCGCCGGTCCTCCGTAACGAGCAAAGGCGTCTGCCCTGATCGACAAAATTGCAAAACAGCACGTCCATTTGGGCATGACTCCTAACGAAGTCGACCGGGCGCTAGGAAAGCCCCAGTCGGTGGACACGCCGTCAGAGCGGGTAGCGCTATGGAGCTACCCGCTCTCCATCAGCGGGACCTGGTCCCACATCATAGTCTTCCTCGATGAGCGCCTGGAGTTTTTCGGGGAGGCGAATCCCCAATGGTTGGCCGACGATAGTTATGTTCTTGATGGGGCAGAGCGGGTGCAGCGTGTGCCACGCGACGGACGGCGTATGGGTCCAGTGCATGCCCGGGTCAGAGGGCTCGGTAGAACGGGGCACACACGGCACCGACCTCGGTCTCCTGATGATCGGAGAGAAAAAACCCCGTATGTGGAGCCGCTCGCGGCCTGTTTGACGCCCCCCTGAGCACGTAGCCCGAGCGGATCGGCTCCCCGAGGTAGACGACGGCGTGGTTGCCTTCGTCCTCTCGTGTGCGTGGCCGGTCAATCCACCCGAACGTCCACGTAGGTCAACAAGACTTCCAGGCGCGGTGGGATGCGGGGGAGTCCGAAGCACGCCGCGACGTGTGCGGCGGCAGTCGCCTCTTCCTCTTCCCCGATCCGCTCGGCCTCCACAATCCGGCGACCACACCCCTTGCAGAGAAGGGTGAACGTACGGCGCATGGGTAGGCTGTACCTCCAGCAAGTCTCGTTCCGACATGGCGGGTTCCCAGCGGCCAGCTCCATGGAATCGAAACTCGGTGCCCATCCACCCCAGGGGACACGGCGTCCACCCGAGCGGACCAAGGGTCCTGCGCTGCTAGAAATGTGGCGGTCCCATGACCCGCCGCGCCTGCCATGACGGTCCTGGGCTCAGTCGCTCCACCAGATAGCACCTTCAAAGCTCTTCCCCGCTTGTCCGTGCGCCCTCTCCCCGCTTGTTTCCGGCCCGTCTACCGACTGTTTGTTCGGCCAAGCACTGAAGACGTCGAAGCGCCGGCCTCGCTTCTCTGATAGACCCCGTTCCGACCGACTATGGCGACCTTGAAGAACCGCCCATTGCCGCGAGCCCCGAGGAGGAATTCGTGATGTCGACTGCACATCACCGTGCGCTGCTCGTCTTCGCCGCCGCCCTGGCGGCCCTGCTGCTCCCGCGCGCGTCGGCGCGCGCCTTCGACGTGGTGCTGAACGCGCAGGGCGAGTTCATGGACGCGTACCTGGTGAACGGGAAGGCGTTCCCGCCCAAGTACGTGTTCATCGACCCGGACCCGCCGAACCCCGACAGCCTCAGCGGCCCGCCGCCCCGCGTTGGCCGGCACGTGAACGGCCAGCTCTGCTTCTTCCCGTCCGGCTTCGGGCACGACGGCCAGTTCGTGGTCGCGGACGACACGTATCGCGAATCCTGCCTCGATCGGAACCCGCCCGAGGCGCGCTGCAGCGTGACCGATCTCGGCAGCCGCTTCTACATCGGGAAGGATCCGGACGGCTGGGGCGTCTTCGACCGAACCGGCCAGTGGAAGAAGCAGCACATCCACACGGCCTGGCCGGGCTTCGACACGACGCCCCTCGGCACGGATCCGGGCCAGCCGCCGCAGGGCAACATCGACCCGCAGGGCTGCGTCTTCGGTGCGAATGGAAACATGTTCGGGACCGACGTCGGGACCGGCGACCCCACCGACCCGGACCCCAGCCACCACGGCAGCCTGCTGGCCTTCTTTCCGGGCCCGCTGGGTCGGTACGACACGTACTGCTTCCTCGACAAGGACATCAGTCAGGCGGGCATGCCGGCGATGGACGAGGCGGGCAACATCTACGTGGCGGAGACCGGCATGGGGAGGATGTGGAAGTACTCGCCGCCCTTCCCGTCGAGCGCCGCGGACTGCAGCAATCCCGACCACCTCGTCACGACGCCTCCGACCAAGACGGTGTTTCCCACCCCGGGCGAGCTGACGCCGGCGGCGATCGTGCGCGTTCCCGGCACGGACCACTGGTACATCGACAGCGTCCTACTACCCGGCACTCCCGGCACGGGGGGAGGCATCATCAACGAGTACGACGCGAACGGCGTCTTCGTCCGAACCATCGTCCAGAACGTCCCGCCCGGCACCCTGCTGAACCCCCTCGGCATGGACGTCGGCTCGGACGGCACGCTGTACTACGCCGAGCTGAACCTCAATTCCGACCTCTCCACCGGGTGCGGCCGCGTCTCGATGGTCCGGTTCGTCAGCGGCGTGCCGCAGCCACCGCAGGTGCTGGGTCAGAACCTCAGCTTTCCCGACGGGGTCACCGTGGTGGATTCGTCGCAGTTCCGGGTGAATTTCACGAAGTTGCCGCGGGCCTCCGAGCCCGCCTCCTCGACGTGTAGCGGAGGCGGGTAGCCGAGCGCGCCGGGGCTCAGCGGCCGAGCAGCGCACCGGCTTCGCTACCGCAAGGCACGCCCCGGCGTAGAGATGTTGGCGCCGGGTCCGACCGCGCACCGTGGAGCCGGCGCGGGAGGCGGGAGGCGCCGATCAACGCGCCTGCCCTGCGCCTTCTCCGGCGTCACGAGCGCGAGCACCACGACGCCGAGCGCGAGCACGAGCGGCACGTGGAGCACGAGCGCGGGGCGAAGGCCATGCATGGCCGCCGCGAGGAGAAGCAGCCACGCGACGACACCCCACCAGAGAAGCGTGGCGCGGAGCACGATCCGAAGGGCGTGCATAGTGAAAAGCTAGCACGCTCGCGGCTTCACGCTATCAGCCGAAAGTATGAGCCAAAAGCGCGCGGCGGAGGCTTCGACCCCAGGGACGTGGTCTCAGCCGTGCCACGGCCGGCCGATCGCCGTGAGTGGTAGGCACGCCACCATGCTAGGCACGGTGGTCAAGCACGGTCCCGCCTTTGCGGGTCTTTGGGAGCCCGGGAACCTCTGATACGAGGATGCCGTCGACGGTGCGTCCAATGATGCCTACGCACAGGAGGCTCGCATGCGCCGTACCGCCTGCACTTTCGCGCTCGCGCTGACTCTCGCCCGAGCCTCGACGGCCGGCGCCGGGACCGTCGTCGTCCACTCCGGGGAGTCGATCCAGGCAGCCGTCGACGCCGCGCCCGCCGGGACGACCATCCGCGTCGAGCCGGGCACGTACCACGAGGCGGGTGACACCCGCGCCGTGACGGTGACCAAGGAGGGCATCCGTCTCGTCGGGGCGGCGCGCCCGGGTCGCCCGGTCGTGCTGGAGCAGTCCGGGACGCAGACCCAGGGCATCTGGGTGTCGCCGGCCGATTCGCTGGCGCCCGCCGACGTCGAGCTGCCGCCGTGCGGCGTGAGCGGCATGCGGCTCGTCGGCTTCCAGCTCTCGGGCTTCACCGTGCGCGGCTTCGATGGCTTCGGCGTCTATCTCGCGTGTGTCGACCGATTCAGGCTCGAGCGGAACGAGACGCATGCCAACCTGACCTACGCCATGTTCCCGGTGCGCTCCTCGCAGGGCCGCCTCACGCGGAACAAGGCGTCCGGCACCCACTCGGACGCCTGCCTCTACACCGGGCAGGACGAGAATATCCTCGTCGACCACAACGAGGCCACCGACTGCCAGATCGGTCTCCAGATCGAGAACAGTCAGCACGTCCGGATGACGCACAACCGCGCGGCCGGCAACACGGCGGGCATCGTCGTCGACGTGATCGACGGCCGTCAGGCGAAGATCGCCTCCGACAACAGCGTCACGCACAACGAGCTCCGGGACAACAACCGCCCGAACACCGCGCCGCCGGGGGGCGAGACCTCGTCGCTGCCGCCCGGAATCGGACTCGTCCTCGACGGTGCGGATCGCACGCTCGTCGCGGGCAACCTCATCGCCGGCAACGATTTGGCGGGGCTCACGCTCGTCGACTTCTGTCTCGGCGACCCCGAGGCGTGCATGCACCCGCTCGACATCGATCCGCACCCGGACATGAATCGCGTGGTCGGGAACCGGTTCGAGGACAACGAGACCGACGTGATCCTCCTCCTGGGGACCGGGCAGGGGAACTGCTTCGCGCACAACCGGCCGAAGAGCCTCGATGCGCAGCTGCCGTCCTGCCGCTGAGCGATGAGGCGCTCCTCTGCGCCGTGGCCCTCGCCGTCTTCCTCGCCCCGGCCCGCGCGCGTACCTCGACAGCAAGCGCCGCCGACGCTCGATGTGATCAGCCGGCGGTAGCGACGAGCCGCGCGAGCGCCGCGTGCGTCCGCCGGAGACCGCGCTCCCTCCGCAGCGTGAGTTCCGCTCCGAGAGGGAGGGGAGACGGGTGCGGCGCAGCGATTGCTAGCTTACCAGTGGGCTCGTGCGCGGTAGCTCGAACGCGCCCCGGTCGATGAGTGGGCAAGCTCCCAA
>JBKPBB010000314.1:0-3017 GCA_046744245.1 Thermodesulfobacteriota bacterium | reverse complement strand
TCATACGACCGTCCCTCGCAGAGCTTGCCGGCGCAGGTCAAGGTCTCGCCGTTTCATCCGCAGCGGGGTGTGAACGTCCTCAGGGGGTTCCGGGGGCGGCTGTCCGCCGTTCCTCACTTGACGACGAGATAGGGTCTGGTCACAACGTGTGCGCCACCCACTGGCGTTCGCATGCGACCGAGGAACTGGTTGCGTTCTTTCCGGAAGGCTGTGCGACCACTGCTCCGCCCGGCACGCCGATGGGTCTGGTCGCCGCACGAGATTTGGAAACGCGCTATCCTGCACGAAGTGGCCTGGTGGGACCACTACCTCGCAGTGAAGAGAGGCGAGGGTTATGTGTACAGGACGGACCCCGACGCCGTGCTTCGGAGCCCACTCGTAATCCGCGCCTTGGAGCGGATGGGCAAACCCGACGTCGCGATCCTCGACGTCGGCGCAGGCGCGCTCACGAACCTCGGCAAGACCTATCCGGGCTACCGGCTGCGAATCATCGCCGTCGACCCGCTCGCCGACCACTACGATGAGCTTCTCCGAAAGCACAGCGTCTCGCCTCCCGTTCGCACCATCCGCTGTGAGGGCGAGCGGTTGCTCAAGCGGTTCGATCGGGGAACTTTCGACATAGCGCACGCCAACAACGCCCTCGACCACGCCTACAACCCGGTGCGTGTCATCCGCAACATGGTCCGAGTGGTGCGGCAGGGCGGCTACATCATTCTGCGGCACCGACGCAACGAGGGCATGGCCGAAGGTTACCGCGGCCTCCATCAGTGGGACTTCGACGTGGTGAACGGCGCCTTCATGATCCGTCACGCGCGGGGCGAGGTGAACGTCAGCCACGCCTTATTCCGTGAAGCGACCACTGAAGCGGCACTCGTAGGCGACGAAGTCCACTGTTTCATCACGCGGCGATAAGCACCGCACGGCCGGTTGCCGCGGTCCTCTCCCGCCAGATACGGACCTCCGTCGCGAAGGTCGGCGGCAGCAAACGCGAGGCGGGACGCCGCGATGGAACGAGTGGGCGGTGCCGGGATCGAACCGGCGACCCCCGGCTTGTAAGGCCGATGCTCTCCCGCTGAGCTAACCGCCCGCAGTCAAACTAGCACAACGCCCGGTAGCCATTCTCCGCGCGCGGAGCGCGCGGCCGAGCGAAGCGAGCGGGGCGTGGGGGCCCCGGCGGGCTTCGCCCGACGGGGGCGAGGGGCGGAGCCCCTCGCGGAATTCATCCCCCTCGCTGAATCAATTGAGCGAGTCCTTGAGCGTCTTGCCGGCCTTGAACTTCGCCGACTTGGAGGCCGCGATCTGGATCGCCTCGCCCGTCTTGGGGTTGCGGCCGGTGCGCGCCTTGCGCGCCGAGACGGCGAACGTGCCGAAGCCGGAGATGTTCACCTTGTCGCCGTTGCGAAGGGCGGCGACGATGTCGTCGAACATCATGTTGACGGCCCGCTCGGCCTGCCCCTTGGGCAGGTCCAGCTTGCTCGCCATCGACTCGATCAGGTCGGCCTTCGTCATGCCCCCTCCCCTTGCGCGCCGGCCGCTTTAGCAACCGACCTGAGCGGTGTCAATGCGTAACGATGTCGGGCGCATCCGGAGGCACCGGCGCCGCCTGGAAGGCCGGCACCGCCTCGGTGGGCGGCACCGCGGGCTTCTTCGGGTAGTTCTCCGGGTCGGCCAGGACCAGCGCCTTCCGCAGCACCTGGTCCATGTGCTCGACCAGCTCGATCTCGATCGACTTCAGGATGACGGCGGGGATCTCCCGGATGTCCTTCTCGTTCTCCACCGGGATGAGGACCTTCTTGATGCCGCCGCGATGCGCCGCCAGGACCTTCTCCTTCAGGCCTCCGATGGGCAGCACGTTGCCCCGCAGCGTCACCTCGCCGGTCATGGCGAGGTCGTGTCGAACCGGGATGCGCGTGAGCGCCGAGACCAGCGCGCTCGCCATGGTGATGCCGGCCGAGGGGCCGTCCTTGGGGATCGCGCCCTCCGGGATGTGAATGTGAATGTCGATCTTCTGGTAGAAGTCACGCTCGAGCCCGAGCTCCTCGGCGCGTGAGCGCACGTAGCTCATCGCCGCCTGGGCCGACTCCTGCATCACCTCGCCCAAGCGGCCGGTGATGAGGAGCTTCCCCTTGCCGGGCATCACCTGCACCTCGGTCGCGAGCAGCTCGCCGCCGAGATCGGTCCACGCGAGCCCGGTCGCCACGCCGATCTTGTGCTCCACCTCGGCCTTGCCGAAGCGGTAGCGCGGCGGGCCGAGGTACGTGTTCAGGCTCTTCGCCGTCACCCGGATGCGGGCGGCGCGGTCCTTCTTCACCACCTCGACCGCCACCTTCCGACACACGCTGGCGATCTCGCGCTCGAGGTTCCGGACGCCCGCCTCCTTCGTATAGTGGCGGATGATCGCCATGAGCGCCGAGTCGGAGAGCACGATGTTCTCGGCCTTCAAGCCGTTCGCCTCGTGCTGCTTCGGGATCAGGTATTTCTTGGCGATGTTCAGCTTCTCGAGCTCCGTGTAGCCCGCGATGCGGATGATCTCCATGCGGTCCTGGAGCGGGCGCGGGATGCGATCGAGGGTGTTCGCGGTGGTGACGAACATGACCTTCGAGAGGTCGTAGTCCACGTCCAGGTAGTGGTCGTTGAAGGTGCTGTTCTGCTCGGGGTCGAGCACCTCCAGCAGCGCCGACGACGGGTCGCCGCGGAAGTCGGTGGACATCTTGTCCACCTCGTCGAGCAGGAAGACCGGGTTGCCCGAGCCGGCGCGCTTCATGCACTGGACGATCTTGCCCGGCAGCGCGCCGATGTAGGTGCGGCGGTGGCCGCGGATCTCGGCCTCGTCGCGCACGCCGCCCAGCGACACGCGCACGAACTTCCGGCCCGTGGCGCGCGCGATCGACTTGCCGAGCGAGGTCTTGCCCACGCCGGGCGGCCCGACCAGGCAGAGAATGGGCCCCTTGGTGTGGCCGACCAGGCTCTGCACCGCGAGGTACTCGAGGATGCGCTGCTTCACCTTCTCGAGGCCG
>JBKPBB010000106.1:0-6287 GCA_046744245.1 Thermodesulfobacteriota bacterium | reverse complement strand
GCGCCGACCGCCATGCCGGCGCCGAACGAGAGCAGGCTCGCCGTGGCGACGTAACCAGGAGGATACCCCATCATCGCGGGGTAGTACGGCGACGGGTAGGCGGTGGGGCCGTACACCGCCTCCGGGCTGTACTGGGGGACGTACACGACGTGCGGGTCCGCAGGCTCGACCCGGATGATCTCCTTCTCCTGCACGACCTCGCGGGTGACGATTTGCTCCTTCGTCGTCTTGAGGGCACCGGACTCGTATGCCTTCGCCCGCATCCGCTGGACAGCGTCCAGGACCTCGTCCTTCTGGGCGAGGAACGCATCCCCGATATCCTTCGTCCAGTCGAGATTGTCCGACATGCGCTGGAGCAGCTCGGGGAAGCGCGTGAGCGACTCCACGCTCGGGTCCCAGTCGCGGCCCTCGAGCGCCCGGTCGAGAGCCTCGCCCTGCAGACTCGCGTTCTTCGCGCGCCAGCGGGCAGCCTCGACGACCTCCAGCGGATAGGTCGCCGCGATCAGCACCTGCACCGTGAGCCCGTCCGGATAAAGCGCGATGGGAGCCGCGAGCTGCTCGAGCTGCACGGCTGAGAACTTCGCGGTCTCTGCCGCCGCGGGAGTCGCGTCGGGGCTCGCTTCGTCGGCACCCCACACCGGGCCGCCGATCAGCACGGCGAGCGCGACGACGGCGAAGGACGGCACGAGGCGCCGTCCAGATGCAGCTGCCCCTCGCATCGGTCGATGGAGCAACGCGCCGCAGCGCGACCCTTCAGCGAGCATGGGCCACCGATATCCGTCGAATCGGCCTGCGTCTTGCCCTTTCGTGCCAGCCGATTCAGCAGGCAGTCGCGCACGCCGCTCGCGATCTCGTGATGTTACCCCGCGGACAGGACATCCAAGCCGCCGCCCAGTGGCAGTGGGGCGACAGTGGGGCGACGCCGAGAACGCGATGAACCGTTATCCTCGCAGTGACGCGGATGCGAGACGGTTCACGCCATCGCAGGTTGAATCTGCTGGGCGCCGGCTGACTTCGGAGGCGCCCGGTTTCTGCCTCCGTCGGCGCCGATATTCCTGGGGCGAGCAGCGGGCCCATTGCCGGAAGGCACGGGTGAAGTGTGCGTGGTCCGAGTAGCCGAGGTCGAGTGCGATGTCGAGGATCTTGGTGTCGGTCTCCTCGAGCAGAGCGGCCGCGGTCGCGAAGCGTGCGCGACCGACCAGCAACTCGTGGGTGAACCCAGCCGCGGCGAGGTGGCGCTGCAAGGTGCGCACGCTCATGCCCAGAAACTCCGCGGTCAGGTGGATGTGCGGATAGTCTTCCCATGAGAGCATCTCGATCGCCTGCAGGACCGAGGTGACGAAGTCGCGGGCCGGTGCCGACGCTTTCCACACATCGATACTCTCGCCTGGTATCTGAAGGGCGTCTCCGGGCGGCGAAAGTCGCTGGTTGAGGAGCGCGGACGGAAGCCTGATGGCCGTTGCCGGTTGCCCGAACGTGAGGCGCGCAGCGGCCAGGGGCGCGGCGTCACGGAGCACGGCGGATTCGCCGGTCTGCAGACGTACCTCGGCGGGCCGCCAGGTCGGGCCTCCGAGTCGAACGATGGTGAGCATGAGCATCAGGGCGTAGTGGTTCGCCTGCTGCCAGCCGTTGTCGAACTTGTCGAACTTGTTCATGAACGCCTGGCCGAACTCGATCTGTTCACCGCGAGGACGGAGCCACATCCGGCCATTGGAGCTGAACATCGGGTGATCAACGACGACCTCCTCGAGCGCCTCGCCGAGCGTCCGCGAACGGCGGATCAGGCGGCCGAAGACACCGAGGCTCTCGATACGGGCCTGCTGTCCTGCGAGGAGTCCGAGGTTCTCGATCCCCTGGGTTCGTGTGCCCTCGGCGAGGAGGCGCGCGACGTTCGATGTCGGAATCAGCATCTCCGGGTCGGTGCGAGCCCACGCGGGGATGTTGGCTCTCGCGAGAAGCTTTTCGACGGGCGCGCCGACGCGGTCGAGAACGGCCACGATGGGCGAAATGATGCCAGCGCGCGTTAGACCGACCCCATGCATAGCCTCTGCCGCCTTACAAGCCATGGCGGTCCAGATCCGTCCAGGGAGGTAATTCTACTTAGGTACTCCTCCCGGTTGGGGGGTCTGGCTCACCTGCGCTAAGGACGGCCCCGGGTCGACCTGCTGCTGCCGGAGGGTCTGCGCGCCGCGTGGTCAACGCGCTCCGCCACAGTGTCAGCCACGATGTCCAGATCGAGGCGACGCCGGAGGCTGGGAGTAGCGCGGTCAGCCTTCTTGCCACTGCACGCGCGGACAATCCGGGGATTTACGTGGGTGTAACTACTACTCCTGAGCAAGGACGAAGCGGACGAGCTGCGCGACCGAGGAGACCCCGGTCTTGACGTAGATCGCGGCGCGGTATCCCTCAACCGTGCGGACGCTCAGCCCGAGGCCGGTCGCGATCTCCTTCGAGGTCTCGCCGCTGAGCAACAGATCCAGGACCTGGCGCTCCCGCGCCGTGAAGCGCGCGAGCCGCCGCTCACGGGCCGCGCGCGTCGCCGTCTGCTGGCGGGCCCTCTCGTCCATGGCGAGCGCGTCGCGAATGCTCGCCAGCAAGGTCGCCGGCGGCGCCGGTTTTCGGAGGAACTCGATCGCCCCGGCCTTGAGCGCGCGCACCGAGGCGGGGACGGTAGCGTGCGCGGTGAGCACGATGATCGGCAGCGCGACCTGCCGGCGGCGGAGTTCATCCTGGAGTTCCAGGCCACTCTCACCACGCAGGCGCAGGTCGAGGACGAGACAGCCGGGTCGCGACGGATCGTACGCGGCCAGAAACGCCCTCGCCGATGCATACGCCTCCGAACGGAGCCCGGCGGCGGTCAGCAGCGCACACACCGACCGCCGGACCCGCGGGTTGTCATCCACCACGAAGACCGTCGGCGTCGAGTCGCCCATCTCGTTTACGGGTGACCCTGGGGCGCGCGCGGCTCGGAATTCATCTCGGCCGACGCAGGCGGCGGAGCGATCTCGGGTGGACGTTTCACCTTCGGTGACCCCTACGTGGTCTGCCCGCCGCCGCCAGCGGCAGAGTGAAGCGCAGCGTGGCCCCGCCCCGGTGACCCCGCCCGGGCACGATCCCCATGCGCCCATCGTGGGCTTCGATGATCGACCGGCTGATGGCGAGGCCCAAGCCGAGCCCGCCTCTCTTGGTCGTGAACAGCGGCTCGAACATGTGGCGGGCCACCCCTTCGGAGATGCCCGTGCCCGTGTCGTGCACCGAGACGCCGACGACACCGGGGGGGCGTCTCGTGGCTCGCAAGGTGATCTCTCTGCGCGTGCCACGTGCGGCACGAATGGCCTCGATCGCATTCTGCAGCACGTTGAGGAGGACCTGCTCGAGCTGCACACGGACGATGTCGACGGGCAGCTCGCGGCTGCCGAGCTGGAGGTGCAGCGTGATCCGGTGTGCCCTCAGCTCTCCGGCCAGCAGCCGTGCGACGGTCTCGATCACGCTGCGAAGGTCCACCCGCCCGCGCCGCGGCTGACGGTTCTCGACGAGCTCGCGCACGCCCCGCACGATCTCGCCGGTCCGGACCACGTCGCTGGTGGCCCGCCCGAGGAGCCGGATCAGCATCCGGGCCCGCACCGGGCCCGATCGCAGGCGGGCGACGCACGTCCCCAGGGTGTTGGCGACCACGCTCAGGGGCTGGTTCAGCTCGTGCGCCAGCCCGGCCGCGAGCTCCCCCATGGCTCCCAAGCGGAGCGCTCGCCCCAGCTCCACTTGGTGGAGTGAAGCCTCCTCCTCGGCCCTCTTGCGCTCGCTGATGTCCAGCACGATGCCCACGAAGCCGCGGTGGACGCCGTCGTGCCATTCGCCGATCGACAGCTCCATGGGGAACGTCGTGCCGTCCTTCCGTTGCCCGACCACCTCTCGGCTCTTGCCGATGATTCGCGCGACGCCCGTTCGCAGAGGCGACGGCATGAGGAGCGAGACATTCTGCCCGATCACCTCGCTCGCGGGGTGGCCGAATATCCGCTCCGCGGCCGGGTTGAACGCGATCACGGTGCCAGCCTCGTCGATCGTGACGATGCCGACGGCCGCCGCCTCGACGATCGCTCGGAGCTTCGACTCGCTCGCGAGGAGGGCCTCCTCGCGCCGCTTGCGCTCGGTCACGTCCTCGATCTCGAGCAGGATCAGGCCTGACGTCTTCTCCCCGCCGGCCGCGAGAGGGCGTGCGCTGAGCACCATCGTCCGGCGGCCGAGGCGGGCGAACGTGAGGGTCAGCTCGAGGTCGATGAAGCCCTCCTTGCGCTCGACGACGCCAGCGAGCGCCCGCCGGAGGGGGGGAGCGTCCCACTCGTGCTCCCCGAGCTCGTAGAGGGGCCGGTTCGCGGTCTCGCCGGTCGACGTCTGGAACATCTCGTAGAAGGACCGGTTGGCCGACTGCACGCGCATGGTGTCGTCCACGACGAGCAACGCCTCCCCCACCATGTCCGCGATCGTGTCGGTACGGAACCCCACCGCGCGGAGCACGCCCGGCGCCGCATCCGAGAAAGTGATGACGACGCCCTCGATGCGGTTGTCGCGCGTCCGGTAAGGGAGGACCTCTCGCATGTACCACTGCCCGTCGTGCGTCCGTACCTCCCTGCTCACGGGGGAGAGATGGTCGAGCACGGTCGCCGCGTCCGGTAGCAGCTCCGGATCGGTGAACCGCGGCACGACGTCGGAGAGCGGCCGATCGACGTCGGAGGGGAGCAGGTTGAAAAGCCGGGTCGCCGCGGGCGTGAATCGTCGGATGCGAAGCCTGGGATCGAGGAAGATGGTCGCGACGTTGGTGCTCGTGAGCAGGTTGTCGAGGTCGTTGTTGGTGCGTTCGAGCTCGCCCAGCTTGCTCTCCAGCTGCGCATTGAGCGTGTTCAGCTTCTCGTTGAGCCACTGGAGCTCCTCCTTGGATGTCTGCAGCTCCTCGTTCGTGGACTGGAGCTCCGCGTTGGCCGACAGGCCCTCTTCGTTGGAGGCCTTGAGCTCCTCGTTCGCGGCCTCGAACTGTTCGACGGTGCTCCCGAGCTCGACGCGCGTCGTCTTCAGCTCGGACTCGAGCTGACGGACCAGCGGCTCCTCCGCGGCGACGGACTCGGCCACGGCCTGGGCGAACGGCGCGGCCTGCGGGGGCGGCTCCTCCTGGAACGCGATCGGGATCAGCCCATCGGTGTCCAGGCCTCGGCGGCGATTTTCACGCGCCGGGACCCCTTGCCCCGTCGCACTCACGGCTCCTCGCAGATCGTCTTCTGCATAGCGGCGCGGAGGGTGGTCTGCAACCCATCGCGCGATCCCCCAGCGCGCGACGATCGCCGGATCAGTTGGTCGGCGAGGACTTGCCAGGCCTGCGGGTCGCGAACGAAGCTCGTCACGCTGACGAGGAGGTCCTTGCGGAGCGCCTTCAGCTCCTCCTCGTCGCTGCGCAGGAGGCACAGGTACTCGGGGGTGCTCGTGATGTGCCGCAGGCTCATCCGCCGCTGGATGCGCCGCCGGAAGCATTGGCTTCCGGTAGCAGCCGAACGCGACGCCGCTGTCGGGAGCCATGACTCGGAAGAACGCCTCGGAGGCCGCGAGCCCGCCGGCCGACGCACCGATGCCGACCACGGGGCACCTCTGGCGTTCCGGCTCGGCGGGCGACGAGGATGGTCGTGTGCTCTTCTGGTCTCCCTGACTTCCGGTCGCGAGGCGCCACGCCGGTCTTGTCGCCCAGCTTAGTCTTACCAGTCAACTGAAGGCATCATCCCCGCCCCCGAAAGACCCTTGCCCTAAGGCCAAGAAAGCTGCCCAAGGTGGGCGTCGCCGATTCGACTCTGGCCGCCTGCTCTCGTGAGTTCGCATAGTTAGACCCACCGTGGGGTTCCGCGGCCCGCCGCCCGTGACGGTTTTGGTGGCTGCGGCTGAGCACACCACCCGCGATGGCGCACCGTCCCAAAGCGGCGCCGCTCTATCTGGGTTCACGGTACGCTATCGTGATCCGGGGATTCCTCGGTCGCGCACGGGGCGCCGACGGAGGCAGAAGCCGGGCGCCCCCGAAGTCAGCCGGCGCCTAGCAGATTCAACACTGCGAGGACGCGTGTCAGGGTGACTCGGGCTGATACGGCTCGTAGTCCCCGAAGGGGCTCTCGTGCGGCACGTGCCCCAAGACCGGCCTGTCGCCAGCTACACCAAGAAGCGCTCCCGGTACCACCGATATCGCTCCCGGATCCACTCTGCATCGAGCCCGAATTCCGCCGGAGAACCACCGCACGGATACTGCGCGTCCATGGCGG
>JBKPBB010000217.1:0-5154 GCA_046744245.1 Thermodesulfobacteriota bacterium | reverse complement strand
GTCTCGCAGTTCGAGGTCACCGGCGCGAACCCGCACGGCTTGTATGTCCCCCTTTTCGACCGGCCGGCTGTGAATGGCGGCTGGGTGGCCGAGTTGTTCCTGCTCGACGGCAAGAAGCTCCTGCAGCTCACCAACTTCGGCCGCTCCGACACCGACCTGACCGGCGCCTTCGTCGCCCGCGGCCGAGTGCTGTTCGGCGCGTCGGCGAACTTTGGAGACAACCCACACGAAATCTGCCAGCTCTTCTCCATCGACACGCTCTCGACGGACCTGCGACAGCTCACCCACCTCCCGTGGGACGGCCGGCCGCCCACCCTCTGCGACGGGTTTGGGGGGCCTGCAAACATCTCCCGCCTCCTCCTAGACCCGATCACCGGGACCGTACTGTTCGCGTCGAGCTGCGATCCCATCGGCGCCAACCCGTTCGGGGAGCAGATCTTCGCGATGCGGCCGGACGGCACGGGGCTTCGCCAGCTCACGAACGCGCGCGGCATGACGACCGACCCCGACGGCACCATCCACGTCGAGTTGCCCGGTCCCGTCGCGTACACGTCCTCGCCGCCCAGTTGATCCACCGTTCGGTGGACGTTGGTCTGCCGCTTCGAGGATGCCCAGGCCTCGCGCCCACACCGAGTCGATAGGCACCATGAAGGGGCCCACTAGACTCCAGCCCACCTACAAACAGACAGCCAACCTTACCTAAACAAGAGATCGGTCACCTCGCGGCGGCGATCCGTGGCCGGCTGAACACGTAGAGAAATGGCCTCCGGCCCCCTTTGTCTGCTGCACCGCTGCACCGATCCTCGAGCGCGGCCTCACCGCGTACCTCGAGATCGAGCGATCGCCGCGGCCCGCCAGCTCGCTGACGCCTCCGGATTCACGAGGAACCCGGACGGTAGTATCAGAGTCGAACTCCCCGGCCCGCACGTCTACTCGGCTGTGCTCCACTGAGCCGGTCGAGCGGCTCACTTCCCTTCGCCGATCTTCCGTTCAATCGGAAGGCCGGCTCGGCTTCCCTCGGAATCGAATCAGCAGGCGCACGAACATGCTCGTCACGCGCCTGCGACTCGCGCCGGACGGGCTCGAGCGCCGAACGTGCATCTTCAGAGCACGCTCCCCAGCGGCGAGGCGACGGTCGTCTTCGTGAGCCGCAGCACCTCGCGACCGTCATAGAGGAGGAGCCCGCACGCAGCGCGGCGAGGGAGCTCGGCGCAGAACGCATCGAGCGCCCGCGCGTCGGATACGCGGACGTTGCGCGCGGCCTTCACCTCGATCGGCAAGAGGCGCTTCCCCCGCTCCAGGATCAGATCCACCTCCTCGCCCGTGACCGTGCGCCGGAAGAAGAGCCCCGGCTTGATGATCTCCGTCTCGCGCCACGCGAGCAGGTCGTTCAGGACGAGATTCTCGAGCCACACGCCGACGGTCGGCTCGCGTGCGAGAGCCTCCGCGTCGAGGACGCCGCAGAGATGGAGCGCGAGCCCTGTGTCGCCGGCGTAGAGCTTCGGCGCCTTGATGAGCCGCTTCGCGCGGGACTCGGCGAAGGCGGGAAGCAGCGTCAGCAGGAACGAGGCCTCCAGGATCGAGAGCCAGCGCTGTTCGCTCGTCCGGCTGACTGACGCGTCCCAGCCCAGCTCGGCCTGGTTCAGGAGCCCCCCGGTCCGCAGCGCGGCGAGTCGCATGAGCCGGACGAAGGCGGCGAGGTCGCCCACCTGAGCGAGGTCGCGGAAGTCCTTCTGGACGTACGTGTCCACGTAGCCGTCGAACCACAGGTGGCGCTCGTCGGCGTCGGCGGCGAGCGCGGCGGGTGGAAAACCGCCAACCAGGGCCGGCGTTCGCCAGTCGAGCGGGCGCGGCGGATCGAGAACGCGCAGCGGCGCCCCGGGCGACTCGGCTTCCAGGAGCTTCCCCCACGGGGACGCGGAAGCCTCCCTCCGCTTCTCACGCTCCATCAGCGGTCGGAGCACCAGGTACACCGCCCGGCCTGCGAGCGATTCGCCGACGTCCCGGCGAAGCAGGAGATTGGCGGAGCCCGTGAGGAGGAATCGTCCTCGCCGGCGATCGCCGTCCACCGCGCGTTTGATGGCAATGAGCAAGTCGGGCGCGCGCTGCACCTCTTCGACGGTGATCGGCTCCGGCGCCTCTACCAGCGCCTCCGGCTCGCGGCGGGCCTGGTCGAGCGTCGTGAGCGAATCGAGCGTCAGGAAGCGCCGTGACGCCGCCGCCGGCACGGATCGGACGAGCGTCGTCTTCGACCTGGCGTGCTCCGGTGAGCACGACGACGGGAGAGCGGCGAAGCCGGTCGAGGAGAGTGGGCTCCAGGAGGCGAGGACAATAGGAGGGTAGGATCGCCCATTCGACGGGCGTTTATCACCCGAACTACAGGTGATCAAGAACGGCCCGCGCGAAGGGCGAATCGCCTGGGGGCTCGGCGTCCCACGGCTCGATCGAATCTCGCCGAGCTTTCGGCCGGCCAGCTCACTAGAGCACGCCGATCGTGCACGCGGAGCCGGGCCCGAGCGCGCGGGACCGGCCAAGCTTCGCACCCTCGGCCACCTCGCAGCGACGATCCGTGGTCGGCTGAACACGTGGAGAAACGGCCTCCCGCGCTTTTGTCTGGCTCCGCTCGCGCCTGCGTGGTATCGCCCGCTCGGCGGCTCTCGCATGACGGCACGCAGCCCGATCCTCGGCACCCTCCTGGTCGCGTTCGCGTTCCTGGCGGGCGGCGCTGCGGCCGATGGCTCGTCATTCGTCACCTTCGAGATCGGCCAGGTCCGCCCGCTCGCCCTCTCGCCGGACGACGTGCACCTCTACGCGGTGAACACCCCCGACGACCGGCTCGAGATCTTCGACATCGACGCGCAGGGTAACCTCACGCACTCCGGCTCCGTCCCCGTCGGCCTCGAGCCGATCGCGGCCGCCGCCCACGGCGACGGGGTGCACGTCTGGGTCGTCAACCACCTCTCGGACAGCGTGAGCATCGTCGACGTGAGCTCGAGCCCGCCGCGCGTCGTCCGCACGCTCCTGGTCGGCGACGAGCCACGCGACATCGTGTTCGCCGGGCCGGGCGGCAACCGCGCCTTCATCACCACCGCGCACCGCGGACAGAACAGCGGCGTGCCGCTGGCGGACTTCACCACCGAGGGCATCGGACGCGCCGACGTGTGGGTGTTCGACGCGACGGACCTGGGCAGCGCGCTCGGCGGCTCGCCGCTCACCAGGCTGACGCTCTTCGGCGACACCCCGCGTGCGCTCGCCGCGAGCCCCGACGGCAACACCGTCTACGCGGCGGTCTTCCAGTCCGGCAACCAGACCACGGCGCTGAGCGAGGGCCTGGTGTGCGACGGCGGGTCGACGGCCGGCTCCTGCAGCGTCGGCGGGTTCAGAATGCCCGGCGGCCTCCCCGCCCCCAACGTCGACTGCTTTGGCAATCCGCAGGCCGAGACGGGGATCATCGTCAAGTTCAACCCGGCACACAACGCGTGGGAGGACCGGCTCGGCCGGAACTGGAACAACGCCGTCCGCTTCTCGCTGCTCGACGAGGACGTGTTCGTGATCGATGCCGCGGGGAGCCCGCCGGCCGAGGTGGGGGTGCCGTACACCGGCGTGGGCACGATTCTCTTCGACATGGTGACCAACCCCGTCACCGGGAAGGTGTACGTCTCGAACACGGAGGCGCGAAACGAGGTCCGCTTCGAGGGGCCGGGCACCTGTCCCAACAATTCGCGGACGAACACGACGGTCCGCGGCCACCTCCACGAGGCCCGCATCACCGTCCTCGACGGCGCGAGCGTCCTCCCCCGCCATCTGAACAAGCACCTGGACACGGCCACCAGCTATGCGAACCCGGGGGCGACGGAGAAGGCGAAGAGCCTCGCCACTCCGCTCGGCATGGCGGTCACGCCCGACGGCCGGACGCTCTACGTCGCGGCGTTCGGCTCGAGCGCCGTCGGCGTGTTCAGCACCGCCCAGCTCGAGAGCGACACGTTCGTCCCGAGCGCCGCGGACCACATCTCCGTCAGCGGCGGGGGGCCGAGCGGGCTCGCGCTGCGCGGCAACCGCCTCTACGTCTTCACGCGCTTCGACAACGCGATCTCGATCGTCGACACGGGGAGCAACGCCGAGATCGCTCACCAGACCCTCCACAATCCGGAACCGTCGTCGGTCACCGTGGGCCGGCGGCTCCTCTACGATGCGGTCGGGACCTCCGACAACGGAGAGGCCTCGTGCTCCTCCTGTCACGTCTTCGGCGACTTCGACGGCCTGGCCTGGGACCTGGGCGACCCGGACGCGTTCCCGCCGACGGGCACGCTGAACAACCCGAACCCCTTTCGCTTGACCGTGGGCGAGAACAAGAATTTCCGCGCGCTCAAGGGGCCGATGACCACGCAGAGCCTGCGCGGGCTCGCGAGCGCCGGGCCGATGCACTGGCGCGGCGACCGGACGGCCGGGAACGACCCGGGGGGCAACCCGCTCGACGAGAACGGCGCCTTCCTCAAGTTCATCGTCGCGTTCGACGGGCTGGTCGGGAAGGCCGGGAGCATCAGCAGCACCGAGATGCAGCAGCTCGCCGACTTCATCCTGCAGGTGACCTACCCGCCGAACCCGATCCGCCACCTGGACAACTCGCTCACCGCCGCTCAGCAGGCCGGGCGCGACTTCTATTTCAACATCACCTCCGACCTCGTCCAGCCGTGCAACGGCTGCCACCGCCTCGACCCGAGCCTGGGTTTCTTCGGGACCGACGGCTTCTCGAGCTTCGAAACCGAGACCCAGGACTTCAAGATCCCGCACCTCCGGAACGCGTACCAGAAGATCGGGATGTTCGGCATGCCCGCCCTGAACGGCTTCATCAACTCCGGCAACAACGGCACCCAGGGCCCGCAGGTCCGGGGCTTCGGCTTCCTGCACGACGGCAGCGTCGACACGCTCTTCCGCTTCCACAACGCGACCGTCTTCAACACCGGGTTCAACCCGAACGGTGGCGACACGACGCGCCGCCAGGTGGAGCAGTTCGTGCTGGCCTTCGACAGCAATCTCGCGCCGATCGTCGGGCAGCAGGTGACGCTCACCGGCACGAACGCGACGACCGTCGGCCCGCGCATCGACCTCCTCCTCGCGCGTGCCGCGCAGAACGAGTGCGACGTGGTGGTGAAG
>JBKPBB010000154.1:0-3973 GCA_046744245.1 Thermodesulfobacteriota bacterium | reverse complement strand
AGCCCGAGGAGCGCGTACACGCGCCCGTACTCGCAAACGAATGCTGTCGGGACACGGCTCTGGTGAAAGTACTCTCGCCGCAGAGTGCTCCACCTCACCGTAGAGTCCGGGTCTGAGCGGGACCCAGACCCGTCTACCCCGTCGCCAGCATCCCGCGCAGCACGTACGGCAGCAGCCCGCCGTGCCGGTAGTACTCGACGTCGTCGGGCGTATCGACGCGCGCGACGACCTGGAAGGTCCTCACCTTCCCGTCCTCGCCCCGCGCCCGCACGGTGATCCGCTTCCCGGGGGCGAGCCCGGCCGCGATCCCCTCGACGTCGAAGGTCTCCCGTCCGGTGAGCCCGAGTGAGGCAGCGGTCTCGCCTGGCAGGAACTGGAGCGGCAGCACGCCCATCCCGACCAGGTTGCTCCTGTGGATGCGCTCGTAGCTCTCGGCGACGACGGCGCGCACGTCGAGCAGCATCGTCCCTTTGGCCGCCCAGTCGCGGGACGACCCCGTGCCGTACTCTTTCCCCGCGATGACGACCAGCGGCACTCCCTCATCCCGGTAGCGCATCGCCGCGTCGTAGATCGCCATACGCTCACCGTCGGGAAGATGAATCGTCCAGCCGCCCTCGACGCCCGGCACGAGCTGGTTGCGGAGCCGGATGTTGGCGAACGTGCCGCGCAGCATGACCTCGTGGTTGCCGCGCCGCGCGCCGTAGGAGTTGAAGTCCTTGGGCTGGACCCCGAGTCCGATCAGGTAGCGCCCGGCGGGGCTGTCCTTGGGGATCGAGCCGGCGGGCGAGATGTGATCGGTCGTCACGCTGTCGCCGAGCAACGCCAGGACGCGGGCGCCGCGCACGTCGACGAGCGGCGTCGGCTCCCGGCGCATGCCGATGAAGAAGGGCGGCGACTTGATGTACGTCGACGCCGGGTCCCAGGCGTAGAGCTCGCCGGCCGGCACGGGCATCGCGCGCCAGTGCTCGTCGCCCTCCGTCACCTTCGCGTACTCCTCGCGGAAGAGACGGGACTCGACGGCGCCGAGCGCGGCGCGGATCTCCTCCGGTGTCGGCCAGACGTCGCGCAGGAAGACCGGCTTCCCCTGCAGATCGCGCCCGAGCGGGTCGTGCTCGGCGTCGTAGTCGATCGTGCCGGCGAGGGCGTAGGCGACGACCAGCGGCGGCGAGGCGAGGTAGTTCGCGCGCACGAGCGGGTTGATGCGGCCCTCGAAGTTCCGGTTGCCCGACAGCACGGCGGCGGCGACCAGCTCGCCGCGGGTCACCGCCTCGGCGACGGGGTCGGGCAGCGGGCCGCTGTTGCCGATGCATGTGGTACACCCATAGCCGACCAGGTTGAAGCCGAGGCGCTCCAGGTCGGCCATTAGCTTCGCGTCGGCGAGATAACGCGTCACCACCTTCGAGCCCGGCGCGAGGCTCGTCTTCACCCACGGCCGCACCCGGAGCCCGCGCGCCACGGCCTTGCGCGCCAGCAGGCCGGCCGCGAGCATCACCGACGGGTTCGACGTGTTGGTGCAGCTCGTGATCGCGGCGATCACGACCGCGCCGTGTCCGAGCTGACCGCGCTCGCCGCCCATCTCGATCGGCAACGTCTTGGCGAGGTCGCCGAGCGTCTTCGGAGCGGGCGGCGTGGTTGCGATCGGCTGCCCGCCCTCGGCGAGCCAGCGCTCGACCTCCGTCCGGTCGAGCCCGTCGACCTCCTTCTTCAGGAACTCGGCGAGCGCTTTCCGCCAGGCGCCGCGCGCGCCGCGCAGCGGCACGCGGTCCTGCGGGCGTCGCGGGCCGGCGAGGCTCGGCTCCACCGTGCCGAGATCGAGCTCGAGCCGGTCGCTGAACACGGGATCCGGCGTCTCGGCGGTCCGGAAGAGCCCCTGCGCGCGCGCGTAGGCCTCGACCAGGGCGATGAGCGCCGGGTCGCGGCCGCTGAGGCGCAGGTAGGCGAGCGTCTCCTGGTCGATCGGGAAGAAGCCGATGGTCGCGCCGTACTCGGGCGCCATGTTGGCGATGGTGGCGCGGTCGGCGAGCGCGAGGCTCGCGACACCCGGCCCGTAGAACTCGACGAACTTCCCGACCACGCCCTTCTTGCGCAGCATCTCGGTCACGGTGAGGACGACGTCGGTCGCGGTGGCGCCGGGCGCGAGCTTGCCGGCGAGCCGGAAGCCGACGACCTCCGGGATCAGCATGACGGTCGGCTGGCCCAGCATCGCCGCCTCGGCCTCGATGCCGCCCACGCCCCAGCCGACCACACCGAGCCCGTTGATCATGGTGGTGTGCGAGTCGGTGCCGAGGACGGTGTCGGGGTAGGCGATCTGCAGCCCGTTCTCCGGGCGGTGGAAGACGACCGGCGCCAGGTACTCGAGGTTCACCTGGTGCACGATACCCGTGTCGGGCGGAACGACTCGGAAGTTTCCAAATGCTTGCTGGCCCCAGCGCAGGAAGGCGTAGCGCTCGCGGTTCCGCTCGAACTCGATCTCGGTGTTCCGCCTGAGCGCGTCGGGCGTGCCGAAGACGTCCACCTGCACCGAGTGGTCGATCACCAGGTCGGCGGGCTGGAGCGGGTTGATGCGCGCGGGAGCGCCGCCCATGGCGCGCATCGCGTCGCGCATGGCGGCGAGATCGACGACCGCGGGCACGCCGGTGAAGTCCTGGAGGAGCACACGCGCCGGCATGAAGGGGATCTCGCGCTCCGAGGGGCGAGTGGGCTCCCACGCGAGCAGCGCCTCGATGTGCTCGCGTGTGACCCGCCGGCCGTCCTCGCCGCGCAGCAGGTTCTCGAGCAGGACCTTGAGCGAGAAGGGCAGCCGCGCCGCGCGTGCGCCGAGCACGTCGAGGCGATGGATCAGGAACTTCGTGCCGCCGACCTCGAGGACGCTTCGGGTGTGATGGCTGTCTCCGCCGCTCGCCATGCGGGCACGATATACGGCTCCGGAGCGCCGTTCCACGGGGGTGCACGCACCCCTGGATGCGAAGATCGTGCGTTTGCGTGGCGCGCCGACGGCGGTAGAAGGAGCGACCGCCTCGATCGACGGAGGACCGACGATCCCGCGCCCTTCGCTCCCCGCGCTCGCCGTGGCGCTCGCGCTCTCGAGCGCCACGCGCCCGACCGACTACTTTATCGCCGGCGACTCCCTGACCTGCGGCAACGGCGTCGTCGAGGGCACCGAGGAGTGCGACGACGGCAACACGACGAGCGGCGACGGCTGCTCGGCCACCTGTCAGCTCGAGAACACCTCGGCCATCTGCGCCGGCATCCCGACCGTCAGCGGGACCGCGATCAAGTCGGTGCTCGTCGCCTCGGGCCTCGCCCACCCGACCTACGTGACCGCGCCGCCGCTCGATCCGATCCGGCTCTTCATCGTCGAGCAACCGGGGCGCGTCCGCCTGGTGAAGAACGGCGCCCTCCAGACGACCGCGTTCCTCGACATCGGCTCGAAGGTCGAGAGCGGCGGCGGCGAGCAGGGCCTCTTCAGCGTCGCCTTCCACCCCGACTTCGAGACGAACGGCTTCTTCTACGTGAACTACACGAGCAAGCCGAACGGGACGATCGCGGACGGCGACACGGTGGTCGAGCGCTACCATGCGAGCCCCACCTCGGATCAGGCCGACCCGCTGAGCGCGCAGCTGGTGTTCACCGTCCACCAGCCCTTCTCGAACCACAACGGCGGGCTCAACCTGTTCGGCCCCGACGGCATGCTCTACGTCGGCATGGGCGACGGCGGCAGCGGCGGGGATCCGATGGGCAACGGGCAGAGCAACTCGAGCCACCTGGGGAAGCTCCTGCGCTTCGACGTCTCGACGCTGCCCGCCACGCCGCAGCACTTCGCCAAGGGGCTGCGCAACCCGTGGCGCTACGCCTTCGACCGCGCCACCGGCGACCTCTACATCGCCGACGTCGGGCAGAACCTCTTCGAGGAGATCGACTTCGTCCCCGCGCCGGTCGCGAGCGGCGTCAACTTCGGCTGGAACATCATGGA
>JBKPBB010000125.1:0-2951 GCA_046744245.1 Thermodesulfobacteriota bacterium | reverse complement strand
GAGCACGCGCGCCCCGGGCGCCTCCGGATCGGGAAGCGCCGGGCCGCAGCCGGCCGCGAGCGCGAGGAGCGGGACGAGGCGCCTCAGCACGTTTCGCGGCAGTAGGCGGCCTGCCCCGGCGCCTCCGCGACACCCACCTCGAGCGCGGCGAGCCCGCGGCCGCCCGCCTCGCCGCGCAGCGCCTCGCGCAGCCGCGCGAGCAGATAGGCCGCCAGCTCCTCGGCCGAGCTGTGCGCGATCGGCAGCAGGCGGACGTCGGCGGCCGGGAAGCGGAAGCGATGCCCTGCCTCCGTCCTCACCTCGACCGCGTCCTCGGTGCGCGTGACGACGAGGCAGTCGCTCCGCTCGGGCAGCAGCACGCGTTCGTCGAGCTCCTCGCAGAGGGCCTTCGCCACGCGCTTCACGAGGCCGAAGTCGAGCACGTAGCCGTCGGGGCCGAGGTCGGCCTCCACCCGCACCGACACCTGGTAGTTGTGGCCGTGGAGCGGC
This sequence comes from Thermodesulfobacteriota bacterium, assembly GCA_046744245.1. Lineage (GTDB taxonomy): Bacteria > Desulfobacterota > Binatia > DP-6 > DP-6 > DP-6. Next base: position 2,462 of record JBKPBB010000125.1, on the reverse strand, counting down.
TCGCGGAAGCCCGGGTAGGCGATGAAGTGCGCCGCCGCGAACTTGAGGTAGTCCTTGGCGACGACCACGCTGTAGCGGCGCGGGGCGGACATCGACGCTCCCGCTTAGGCGGCGGGCGCCGGGGAGTCAACTCAGCGGGGCAGCGAGCGCCCGCCCGCGCGCAGGTCCTCGAGCGCGAGGCCGGCCTGCGCGCACAGGGTCGCGAGGTCGAAGTAGGCGCGCTCGCCGAGCATGAGGCCGTCGCGAAAGGGGACCACGTTGACGAAGGGGATCGCGATCCGCCGCCCGGTAGGCGCCACGCCGAAGAACGGCCCGCGCATGGTGCCGCGGAACACGCCCCACGCGACCAGGACGTCCGTCCCGAAGGCTTCGCCCTCCTGCATCATCTCGGCGTCGGGGAAGGCGTGGAAGAGGGCCGCGTACTGCGCGGCGATCTGCGCGTGCCCCTCGAAACGCACGCCGAGGGCCACGTTCTCGATGAAGCCCTCCGGGTGGCAGGTGGCGGCCGCCGCGGCCGCGTCCCGCCGGTTCTCCGCCGCGACGTGCGCGTCGTGCACCTGCTTCATCTCTGCCGCCGTCATGACGCCTCCTGTGGCAGCCCGAGGATGCGGGCGGCCTCCTCACAGGTCGCGACCCGCCGCCCCGTCGCTCGGACCAGCGCGGCCGCCTCGCGCACCAGCTCCTCGTTGGTCGGGCGGCGCCGCCCCGCATGGTCCTCGAGGCCGACCCGCAGGTGGCCGCCGCGCTCGAGCGCCAGGCGCGCGAGCCCCGAGGCGATCACGTCCCCGCCCAGCACCGCGACCGACCAGGGGAGGTCGCATCCCTCGAGCATGGCGAGGTAGGCCTCCAGGCTGGGCGCGCTGGGCGGGAGGCCGAAGGTCACGCCGGTCCCGCCGAGATAGCCGTCGTCTCCGCCGAAGTAGAGCTTCACGAGGGCGCCGGATGGCAGCCGTCGCGCGCGCTGGAACGCGAGCGCGACGCGCAGGAAGCCCGGCTCGAAGATCGAGATGCTCGGGCCGAGCCGGAAGCGCGTGCAGAGCTCGACCTGGTAGTGGATGTCGCGGTAGGAGTTCACGTAGACGTACTCCGTGGGCAGGGGGAGCCCGTGCTCGTCCGCCCCGCCCAGGTTCACCGAGCCGGGGTCGACGAGACCCATGCGCAGCACCCCCGCCTCCGCGAGCAGCACCTCGTGGGCGTAGCGCTCCGCGATCGTCGTCCCCGCGCCGGCGGTGGGATAGAAGATCGCGTCGGGGCGCTCGCGCAGGACCGGTCGCCAGGCTTCGAGGTAGAGCTCCGCGGCGCGCGCGCCGTCGAGCGCGAAGTCCGCGTTGTGGCTGTGAACGATGGCCGCGCCGGCGGCGAGGCAGCGCACGGCGTCGGCGGCGATCTCCGCGGGCGAGCGCGGGACCGAGGGGTTCCGCTCCGGAGCGGTCACCCCGTTGATCGCCGCCTCGATGATGACGGGGGTCGACATGGCTCCCCTATAGCCCGACCCCGCCGCAGGCCGATAGGGCCGCGCCCAGACCAGCTCGGGCTCGTGCCCGATCCGACGGTGGCCTCGTAGAAGTTGGCATCGGTCGCACGACGTGATCAAAGGGCATGGCAGAGGAGCGTCTCACGCCAGACCCCCGGTGGCCGGCTGACGCACTGCAAGGAGGGGCGCCATGCCTAACCGATTCGACGACGACCGCTACCGCGACCTCCATCCATCCCTCGAGGGGCACTTCGCGTCTCTTCTCGCCCGTCACCTGGACGCTGCGGGGAAGACCGAATGGTCGTACCACCAGTACCTTCCGTTCGCAGCGCTCCGGGCGGACGCCATCGAGCGGCCTCCGCTGTCCGCGACCGCCTACCTTGCGGTCGAGACGGCGCTGCTGACCGAGGTGAACCTGCCCTGGTACACCGCCGGCCTCTCTCGCGGCCTCGAGAGCTGCCCGGGCCCGATCCAGGAGTTCGTCCGCGTCTGGACCTCGGAGGAGGATCGGCACGCGACTCTGCTCGAGAGCTACCTACTGCTCACGGACAGCGGGGATCACGGTGCCCGGGCGCGTTCGCGAAAGGCGATGATCGCGGCCGGCTGGAGCCACACCTTGGCCGGGCCATTCGAAGGGATGGTTTACACGGCCATCCAGGAGGCCGCGACCCGGACCTTCTACCTCTGCGCGGCTCGTGCGTGTGGCGAAGAGCAACCGGCGCTGGCTGCGGCGTTGCGCAGGATCGCCAAGGACGAGACCCTTCACATGGCCTTCTATCGGGACGTCGTGAAGGCTCACCTCGATCTCGACCCGGACTATCTCCGGCCGCTGGCGGCGGTCATGCTGCGCTTCGAGATGCCATGGTCCGCTTCCGTCCTACGGGACTTCGAGGAGCGCCGAGCCCTGTTGGCGGCGCGCGGCGTCTTTCGCCTGACCGACTACCTCGACGAGGTCGTGCAGCCGCTCTGGTCCTACTGGGGCCTGGAT
>JBKPBB010000383.1:0-3457 GCA_046744245.1 Thermodesulfobacteriota bacterium | reverse complement strand
GGTATGGCTGGTGCGGGCGGCCTCGGCCGTCCGCTGGGGAGACACGAGCCCCGAGCGTCGGCGCACCCTGGAGGCGTACTTCAGCACGCCGCGCGACGACCAGGCGGACGTGCTCGCGAACTTCCTGCTCGGTAAGGGCTCCGAGGACGCCGTCTGGCGGCGCGCGGCCGACGGCCGCCGGCGTGCCGAGGCGGCATACGTGGTGGCGGTCCGCCGCCTCTGCGGCGGCGCCTATCGCGAAGCGTCGGACTGGTTCCGCGTGGCGCGCGAGCTCGCCGACGAGAACATGGGCGAGTACCACTGGGCGAGCAACGAGCTGCGCCGGTGGAAGGAGCAGTCGAAGACGCTCGACCGGATCGCGCCGCGCTGCGGGACTGCGCAGCCGGAGTCGGTCGAGGCGAGGACGCCACAGACGGTGTCCTGAGCGGCGCGCGCTCCCGGCGCCTGCCAAGGTGCGGGTCCTCGTGCCAGCACCCGCTTCCTTGACAGCCCGCGCTCCCGGTCCTTAGATGCCGCCCAGCCGATGCGAGACGCGCCCGACGTGCTGGTGATCGGCGGCGGGCCCGCGGGCGCCGTCGCGGCGACGCTGCTCGCCGACGCCGGCCACCGCGTGCTGGTGCTCGAGCGCGAGCGCTTCCCGCGCTACCACATCGGCGAGTCGCTCCTCTCCGCGACGCTCCCCATCCTCGACGCCGTCGGCGCCACGCCCGCCATCGAGCGCCACGGCTTCCTCCACAAGCCGGGCGGCACCTTCCAGTGGGGCCGCCAGCGCGAGCCGTGGAGCTTCTGGTTCCGCGAGGACCCGGGCGGGCGGCCCCACGCCTATCAGGTGGTGCGCGCCGAGTTCGATCAGCTCCTGCTCGAGAACGCGCGCGCCCACGGCGCGGACGTGCGCGAGGAGCACGCGGTGACGGCAGTCGAGGCCGACGGCGGGCAGCCCATCGTCCACGCCCGCAGCGTGGGCGGCGCGACCCTCCGCTTCGCGCCCCGCTTCGTGATCGACGCGAGCGGCCAGGCGGCCGTCATCGGCCGGGCGCGCGGCTTCCGCCAGTTCGACGACTTCTTCAAGAACCTGGCCATCTTCGGCTACTTCCGAGGCGCGGAGCGCCTCCCCGGCGAGCTCGCCAACCACATCCTCTCCGCCGCCTTCGCCGACGGCTGGTTCTGGTACATCCCGCTCCACGACGGGACGATGAGCGTGGGCGCGGTCGTCGACGCACGGCGCTGGCGCGCGCTGGCCGACGGCGACCCGGAGGGCACCTACCGCGGCCTGATCGCGCGCTGCCCCGCGATCGCGGAGCGCCTCGCGCGCGCGACCCTCGTCTCGCCCATCCGCATCATCCGCGACTACTCGTACACCAGCACGCGCTTCACCGGCCCGGGCTTCCTGCTGGCCGGCGACGCCGCCTGCTTCATCGACCCCGTGTTCTCGACCGGCGTGCACCTCGCCTGCCTGGCCGGGTTCCTCGGCGCGCGCGCCGTGGACGGCGTCCTGGCCGGCGCCGCGCCCGAGGCCCTGGCGCTCGCCGAGTACGAGGCTGCCTACCGCGGCGCCTTCGAGCGCTACCTCCGCTTCCTCTACTTCTTCTACGACCACAACGAGGACCCGGACTCGTACTTCTGGACCGCGCGCCGCATCCTCACCCACGCGCCCGCCGATCTCTCCGCGCGCACGGCCTTCGTGCGCCTCGTCTCGGGCAACGGCGACTGGGACATGGCCCAGGCGCTGGTCGCCGAGGAGCACGCGCGCTGGGCCGAGGGCATCCGCTCGGGACGCCCGAGCGCCGTGCCGGGGACCGATCTCTTCCGCGTGCGCGCGACGAGCGCGCTCACCGGCCTGCCCCCGCGCCCGCGCGACGGGAGCTAGGAGCTGACCGTGCGCGTCCTCCTCGTGTCGGCCAACCAGGAGCGGAGCCCCGACCCGGTGGCGCCGCTCGGCGCGTGCTACGTCGCCACCGCCGCGGCCGGGGCCGGACACCAGGTGCACGTTCTCGACCTCTGCTTCAGCGACGACCCTCCCGCCGCGGTGCGCGCGGCGGTCGCCGCGCACCGCCCCGAGGCGATCGGCATCTCGCTCCGCAACGTCGACAACTGCGCCTACCCCGACACGGTGTCCTACCTGCCCCACTACCACGCGGTGGTCGAGGCGTGCCGCGCGGCGAGCGACGCGCCCATCGTCCTCGGCGGCTCGGCCTTCACCACCATGCCGGCGCACTACCTGGCGGCCCTGCACGTCCCCTACGGCGTGGTCGGCGAGGGCGAGGTCGCCTTCCCGGCGCTGCTCGCGCGCCTGGCCGTGGGCGAGAGCCCGCGCGGGCTCGCCGGCATCGCCCTCCGGGACGCGGCGACGGGCGCGGTCGAGGTCGCACCCACCGCCTGGCTTCCCGCCGTGGATGCGGTGCGCGCAGACCGGCGCTGGATCGACAACCGGCGCTACTTCGAGCAGGGCGGGATGGGGAACCTCCAGACCAAGCGCGGCTGCCACTACAAGTGCACCTTCTGCGCTTATCCCGTGATCGAGGGCCGCGGCATGCGCACGCGCGACCCGGCGGGCATCGCGGCCGAGGTCGCCGCCCTGCTCGACGCGCACGGCATCGACCAGTTCTTCGTCGTCGACAGCGTCTTCAACGCGCCGCGCGGCTACGCCGAGCGCGTGTGCGCGGCGCTCCGGCCGCTCGGGCGGCGCATCCGCTGGTCGTGCTTCGTGACGCCGGGGAACTTCGGCGCCGAGCTGCTCGATGCGATGATCGCCGCCGGCTGCCAGTCGATCGACTTCGGGACCGACGCGGGCTCCGACACGACGCTGCGCGCCTTCCGCAAGAGCTTCAACGTCGACGACGTCCGCGCGGCGTCGGCCATCTGCCGCGCGCGCGGCTTCCCCTTCTGCCACAGCCTCGTCTTCGGCGGCGAGGGCGAGAGCTGGGAGACGGTCGCCGAGACCATCGCGCTCATGGACGAGTGCCGGCCGACGGCGGTCACGGCGATGTGCGGCGTGCGCGTCTACCCCGAGACGCCGCTCGCCCTGGCGCTCCTCGCGCGCGGCGAGGTGCCGGGCCTCGAGACGCTCTACGAGCCCTGGTTCTACGTCGCCCCTGCGGTGCGCGACGGCCTCGCCGAGCGCGTGCGCGACGCGGCGCGCGCGCGCGGCAACTGGCTCCTTCCCGGCATGAAGGTGAACGACGAGGAGCGGCTCTTCGCCCGGCTCCGCGGCCGCGGGCTCAAGGGCGACCTCTGGCGCTACGTGTCGCGCCTGCGGCTCGGGCGCGCGCTCGCCGAGGGCGAGTAGCGCGGTGGCGCTCGAGGCCGCGTTCGCGGCGGTCACCATCGGCGACGGCACGGCGCGCGGCGTGGTGTGCCACGCGCACGCGCGCCGGCTCTGCGAGGGCCACTTCCCGGGCGAGCCGATCGTCCCCGGCGCCCGCCTGGCCGGGCTGATGGCCGAGCTGGCGGCCGCGTT
>JBKPBB010000071.1:0-7042 GCA_046744245.1 Thermodesulfobacteriota bacterium | reverse complement strand
CCCCGCGGCACCGCCTCCCCCGCCGCCGGCCGCCCCGCCGCCGGCCGCCCCGCCGCCCGTCTCCGCGCCGCGCATGGCGATCGACTGGGAGCAGCTCTTCGGCGTCCGCGCGGCGGCGGGGCTCGGCGGCGTCGCGCTCGCGCTGGCCGGGCTCCTCTTCTTCAAGTTCTCGATCGAGCACGGGCTGATCCCGCCCTGGCTGCGCGTCGTGCTCGGCACCCTGGTCGGCGTCGCCTGCATTGCCGGCTCGGAGTGGAAGCTCCGCCGGCGGTACGCGCGCACGGCGGACGCGCTCGCCGGCGCCGGCATGGTCGTCCTCTACGCCGCGTTCTGGGCCGCGAGCATCCGCTATGGCCTCGTGCCCATACCGCTCGCGTTCGTGCTGATGGTCGCCGTCACGGCGAGCGGCTGCGTCCTCTCCTGGCGGCACACCTCGCAGGTGATCGCGTCGCTCGGTCTGATCGGCGGCTTCCTGACGCCGCTCCTGCTGTCGACCGGCACGGATCGGCCGATCGGCCTCTTCGGCTACGTCCTCCTCCTCGACACCGGGCTCCTCTACCTGGCGCGCCGGCGGCGCTGGCCCGTCCTCGCGCTGCTCAGCCTGGCGGGCACCGTCTTCTATCAGGCGCTCTGGATCGGGACGCGCATGGGGCCGGACCGCCTGCTGCTCGGGCTCGCCATCCTGGGCGCATTTGCGCTCCTCTTCGCCGTGGCGCCGCGGCTCGCCGGCGGCGAGGAAGCCGACCTCGAGTGGCTCATCGCGCAGGCGGGCGGCGTGCTCGTGCCCTTCGCCTTCGTGCTCTACTTCGCGAGCAGCACGCGCCTCGGCTTGCACTTCCATTCGTACGGCATCCTGCTCGTCCCGCTCTCGGCCGCCGCCGGCTGGATCGCGCGGGCGCAGCGCACCTATCGGATCGGGCTCGGCGCGGCCGCGGCGACGGTCGCCATCGTGGGCGTGTGGCTCTTCACGCGCGCGGTGGGGGCGGGGCTCGCGTGGGAGGCGGCGCTCTGGTGTGTGCTCCTCGCGCTCACGTTCCACGTTTTCGTCGAGTGGGAGCGAGAGCCGGGCGGCCAGGGCAGCCCGGCTCCGGCCGCCATCGTCGCGAGCCTCGGCCTCTTCGTGCTCCTGATCGTCGCCTCGGCCAGCACGTCGATGGCAGAGCCGTGGCCGTGGCTCGCCGGCTCGGCCGGGCTCGCGGCTCTCCTCATCCGGCACGCGACCTTCCCGCCGCGGGAGTTCCTGCACCTGGTGGCGGCGTTCGCGATGGGCGTCGCGCTCGTGGAGGTCGAGAGCGTCCACGTCGGGCAGCGCGGCTTTCCGCCGCTGTGGGTGTACTTCGCCGTCCTGCTCGGCGCAGCGCTCGCCTTCCAGGTGGTCGCCCTCGCGCGCCGCGCGCCCGAGGCCCGTCGCATGGCCGAGTACGCGGCCGCCGGGCTGGCCGCGCTGCTGCTCCTCGCGCGAGTGCCCGTGCCGGGCGCGCCGCTCCCGCCGCTCTGGCTGTTTCACGGCACGACGCTCGCCCTCGGCGTGCTGGTCGCGCTCAGCGCGACGCGCCTGGGCTCCGGTCCGGGGGTGCTCGGGGCGGCGCTCGCCACCGCGCTCGTGCAGTGGGGCTGGACGTGGGCGTTGCGCGGGCCCGGCGAGATCACGCCGCTCCTCCTGCAGGGGGCCGCCGTGCTCCTCTTCACCGCCTGGCCGTTCCTCGCCGGCGCCCGCTTCCGTGCCGATCCGTTCGCCTGGTACGGGGCCGCGCTCGCCGCCCCCGCCTGGTTCCTCTCGCTCCGGCGCCTCTACCTGCTCCGCTTCGGCGCCGGCACGATCGGTCTCCTGCCCGTCGCGCTGGCGCTGGTGTCGCTCACCGCCGCGGTGCGCGCGCGCGAGCGCTGGGCGGAGAGCGATCCCGTTCGCGTCGGCGTGATCGCGTGGTTCGGCGCCGTCGCCATGGGCTTCGTCACCGTCGCCATCCCGCTCCAGCTCGAGAAGGAGTGGATCACGATCGGCTGGGCGCTGGAGGGCCTGGCGGTGACCGCGCTCTGGGTCCGCCTCGACTACCCGGGGCTCAAGTATTTCGGGTGGGCGCTGCTCGGGGCCGTCACCGTCCGGCTGGTCGCGAACCCGGCGGTGCTCGGCTACTATCCGCGGCCGGCCTTCCGCATCGTGAACTGGCTCCTCTACACCTACCTGGTGCCGGCGGCGGCGCTGCTCGGGACGGCGGCGCTGCTCCATCCGCGCGAGCTGCCGCGCGCGCGCGGCTGGGAGCGTGAGCGGCTGTACCCGCACGGGATGCCCGCGGGCGCGCTCGGGGCCGGGTTCGCCGCGCTGGTCGTGATCTTCGTCTGGATCAACCTCGCGATCGCCGACTGGTTCGCCACCGGGCCGATGCTGCACGTGAGCTTCGAGCGGATGGCGGCGCGCGACCTGACCACCTCGCTCGCGTGGGCGGTCTACGCGCTCGTGCTGCTCGCCATCGGCATGGGCCGGCGGAGCATCGGGCTGCGCTGGGTGAGCCTCGGCCTCTTCATGATCACGATCGCGAAGGTCTTCCTGCACGACCTGGGCGAGCTGCGCGACCTCTACCGCGTGGCGTCGCTGCTCGGGCTCGCGGTGTCGCTGATCGCGGTCTCGCTCGCGTACCAGCGCTTCGTCTTCCGCAGGCCCTCGGCGGAGGGCACGTGAGGCGCGGGCGCGTGCTGGTCGCGCTGCTCGGCCTCGTCGCCCTTCCGGCCCGCGCGGAGGAGCGGCCCGACGCCGACCTGCGCCGGCTCTTCCCGGAGCAGGCGGCCGTCTTCGTGGCCCCGCCGGCCGGGCTCGCGCGCCTGAAGGTCCCGGCGGAGGTGCTCGCCGCCTGCCGGCCCGACCTCTCCGATCTGCGCCTCTTCGATCGGCGCGGGCGCGAGGTCCCGTACGTGATCGACACGGGTCCGGAGGCGCGCACCCGGGTCGAGGTGAAGGAGACCGCCGAGGCGGCGATCCTCGACGTGCAGCGCGAGGAGATACGGCGCGAGCAGGGCCCGCCCCGCCAGCGCGAGTCGTACACGCTGGCGGCGCCCGCGACGGCCCCGCAGGCCGGCGCCTGGGAGCTCGTCTTCAGGACCGATCGGCCGCGCTTCGTGCGGCGGGTGGACATCACGGCGGAGGCGCCCGACGGCGGCACGCGCCGCATCGTCGAGAACGGCTCGCTCTTCCACCTGCCGAACATCGCGAAGGAGAAGACGCGGGTGACGCTCCCGCCGCTCGCCGGCGCGCGCCTCACCGTCACGCTCGAGGGGGAGGACGGCTTCTACCTGGAGCCGCGGCTCGTCTTCGAGAGCGCCCGCTTCCTCGATCCGCGCGAGGAGGCGTCGGTGCCGCTCCAGGAGCTCGCGCGGCGACGGGGTGAGGGCCGCACGATCCTCGAGCTGGCGCGGCCGCGCGGCCTGGTCCCGGACGTGCTGCGCCTCGAGACCGCGACCCCGGCCTTCGACCGTACCGTCGAGGTGTGGGACGTGCGGCCGGGCGGCAACGACGTCCTGCTCGGCCGCGCGAGCCTCTTCCGCCTCGAGGCGATCGCCGCGGTCGGCGAGAGCGAGATGACGCTCGGCCCGGCGCGCGGCGAGCGCCTGCGCGTGGACATCGTCGACGGCGACAGCGCGCCGCTCGACGGGCTCGCGTTCGCGGCGGTGGTGCGGCAGCCCTCGCTCGTCTTCTCGCTCGCGACCGGCGGGGACGAGGAGCCGGCCGCCATGCTCTACTTCGGCGGCGGGCGCGCGTACGCCCCACGCTACGACCTGGCGGGGCTCCTCCCCGCCTCGGGTCAGGCGCTGGCCGGCGAGCGGGCGAGCGCGGCCGCGCGGCTCCGCGACCCGTCCGCGGCCGTGGCCGCACGCCTCGGCAGCGTCGAGGCCAACCCGCTCTTCGACGGCGCGCCCGCGCTCGGCTTCGCGATGCGGCCGGGCGCCGAGGTGGATACGCGTCTCTACAGCGAGCGGCGGGCGCTCGGCGTGCGGCCGTCCTCCGAGGGCCTCTCGCTGCTGCGCCTGCGGGCCGAGGACGTGGCGCACGCGCGCCCCGATCTGGCCGACGTCCGCGTCGTCGACGCCGCCGCGCGCCAGTGGCCCTACCTCCTCGAGCCCGATGCAGCGCGGGAGTGGCAGCCGCTCGAGATCGCGAGCCCGCTCCGGCGCGAGCGGGCGTCGCGCTATCGCCTCGGCCTCCCCGTCGCGCTCGTCCGCCTCGACCAGATCGTCCTAGACACCGACACGCCGTTCTTCGACCGCGCGTTTCGCCTGACCGCGACCCTGGAGGACAAGCGCGAGCGCACGCTCGCGCAGGGCCGGCTCGTGCAGCGCATCGGGAAGCCGCGTCCCGTGAGCGTCGACTTCCCCCCGGCACGGGTGGTCGCGCTCGAGCTGGTGGTGCAGGACGGGGACGACGCGCCGCTCGAGTTCCGCGCCGCTCGCGCGCGCCTCGTCCTCCCGGAGCTCTTCCTCGCCGCCCCGGCCGGCGATTACTTCCTCCTCGTCGGCGACCCGAAGGCGAGCGCGCCGAGCTACGAGCTCAGCCGCGTGCGCGACGTCGTGCTCGCGGTGAGCAGCGCGCCGGTCGAGGCGAAGGCGTCGGGTCCGAACCCGGACTACAGCCGCGCTCGACTCGCGATCGAGCGCCGCGGCGACCTGGTGCCGCAGGTGCTCCTGTGGAGCGTGCTGGTGGCGGCCGTGGTGGTGCTGACCGCTCTGACGCTGCGGCTCGCACGCTCGGGAGGCAACGCGCCCCCGCCCCCGGCGTAGGGGTCAGCGCGCGGAGATCTGCGAGAAGAGCTCGTCGACCTGCGGCGCCAGGCCGGGGAGGCGCGGATCGGGCGGCAGGCGCTCGCCCATCTGGTGGCGGCTCTCGCCCGCGGGTGTGACCACGAGGACCTCGCGCTCCTTCGGGAGGAGTATCCACACCACGCCCACTCCGACGTCGAGGTACCAGCGGGCCTTTTCGCGGAGCTCCCGCGCGCCCTCGTCGCGGCCGCCGACCTCGGCTGCCAGGAGCGGCGGGACACGCGACACGCCCGGGCTGGCCGGCCTTGCCTCGGCGCGCCGCCAGATGGCGGCGTCGGCCGCGCGCACGTCGTCGCGGAGCAGGATGCCGGGCTCGTTCGTGCCGAACACGAACCCGGGATGCGATCGGACCCAGTGGCCGAGCGTGAACACCAGGTCGGCCACAGTCCACGACTGCCTCTCCCCGCACGGCGGCATGTAGAGGAGCCTCCCCGCCACCCACTCGAGCCGGCCGGCGACGCGCGGCCAGGTCTCGAGGCGCGCGGGATCGAAGCCGTCGGGAGGCGTCAGCTCGACGGGGAAGCGCACGCTGCCCGGAACCGGGAACGTCTCCTCGTCGAGCTCGCTGGGGGCGGGCCTCGCCATGAGGCGGAGGCTACTCCCAGCACCACGGGGGGTCAACGAATAGGACCGGAACATGCTCGACGGCTCCCGGGTGTCGGTGTATGCCAGGCGTCGCAGACGAGGAGGTCACGATGAGAGCCGCGGTCATGGAAGGCATCCGCCAGCCGCTCGTCGTCCGCGACGTGCCCGACCCGACGCCGCCCGAGAAGGGTGTCGTCGTCCGCGTCGAGGCGAACGGCATCTGCCGCTCCGACTGGCACCTGTGGATGGGCGACTGGAGCTGGATCGGCCTCCAGCTCCCGCTGCCGCACGTCCTCGGCCACGAGTTCTGCGGCGTGATCGACGAGGTCGGGCCCGGGGTCACGCGCTGGCGGAAGGGCGACCGCGTCCTCGTCCCGTTCAGCGTGGGCGAGGGCAGCTGCGAGTGGTGCCGGAGCGGCCACCACAACATCTGCGACACGATGCTCACGCCGGGCGTGGTGTCGTGGGGCGGCTACGGGCGGCGCGCCGGCGTGCCCTTCGCCGACGTGAACCTGGTCCCGCTCCCCGAGTCGATCGGCTTCGTCGAGGCGGCGAGCATGGGCTGCCGCTACATGACCTCCTTCCACGGCCTCGTGGATCAGGCGAAGGTGGGAGCAGGCGAGTGGGTCGCGGTGCACGGCTGCGGCGGCGTGGGGCTCTCGGCGGTGCAGATCGCGACCGCGCTCGGCGCCAACGTGATCGCGGTCGACGTCGCGGACGAGAAGCTCGCCTTCGCGAAGGAGCTGGGCGCGGTCGCGACCGTGAACGCGACCAAGGGCGATCCCGCGGCCGCCATCCTCGATCTCACGCGCGGGGGCGCGCACGTGTCGATCGACGCGCTCGGCATCGCCGCCACCTGCCGGAACTCGGTCAACTCGCTCCGCAAGCGGGGCCGCCACCTCCAGATCGGTCTCACCACCCAGGCCGAGCAGGGCGAGGTGGCGCTGCCGATCGACCTGATCGTGCTCAAGGAGGCGACCATCATCGGCTCGTGCGGCATGCCGGCGCCGCGCTTCGGCGCCATGCTGCAGATGGTGGAGGCGGGCAAGCTCAGGCCCGGGAAGCTCGTGCACAAGACCATTCCGCTCGAGGAGGCGGGGCAGGTGCTCGCCTCGATGGACCGCTTCGCAACCGTCGGCGTCAACGTCATCGACCGGTACGGGTCCTGAAGCGGGCGGCGGGACTCCTCGCCGCGACCCTCCTGGTCGCCGGCTGTGCGGCGCTGCGTGCACGCCTCGGCGCGCCCGGGGCGGAGCGCGCGCCGGCGGCGTGGGACGAGGCAGCCTTCGCGCGGAAGCCGATCCCCACCTACCGCCTGCGCGCGCCCGCGGAGACGGTCATCGGCGCCCTCCGCCACTACCGTATCCGCGCGGGCGACACGCTGCTCGACGTCGCGCGCTGGTTCGACCTCGGCTACAACGAGATCGTCGACGCGAACCCGGGCGTCGATCCGTGGGTGCCGGCGGTCGGCACGGACGTGGTCGTGCCGACCGAGTGGGTGCTGCCCTGCTGCACGTACCAGGGCATCGTGGTCAACATCCCCGAGCTGCGGCTCTACTACTTCCGCCCCGCGCCCGACGACCCACGCACGACGCTCCTCACCACCTACCCCGTTGGCCTCGGGCGCGACGACCGGCGCACGCCACGCGGA
>JBKPBB010000498.1:0-11776 GCA_046744245.1 Thermodesulfobacteriota bacterium | reverse complement strand
CGGCAGGACCGGGGCATGCTCGTCCTCCTGCTCGGCGCGCCCGTGCTGGCGGCGGCGGTGGGCTTCTGGCTCGCGCGGTACGTCCCGCCGTCGGCGCTGCTCGCGCTCGCGCTGGCGGCCCTGGCGCTCGTGACCGCGACGCGGCCGCGCGTGACGGCGGGCGCGTGCGCGGCCCTCCTCGTGGCGATGGCCTTCGTCACCGCCCCCTTCGGCACGGGCGCGGCGCCGTTCCCGACCGTGCTGCCGGACGCGGCGCTCCACACCGCGGTGGAGGAGGCCGCCCGAGGTGGGCGTGTCTACGCGCCCTCGATCGTTCGGCGCGGCCAGCAGGTGCTCTCGGAGCTCCGCGTGCTCCCCGGCTTCGAGACCTCGCTCCGCCCCCGGCGCGTGGGGCGGCTCCTCGACGACGCGGGGCTGGTGGAGGCCATCTTCGGCGCCGACTGGAGCCGCATCGCCGCGCACCGGCCGCTCGTCGACCTGCTCGGCGTGTCGCTCGTCGTGCCAGACGGCTACGTGGCGCTGCCCGGCTTCACGCCCGGCCTGCGGCTTCCCGACGGGCGGCCGACGTGGCGGAACCCGAGCGCGCTGCCGCGCGCCTTCGTGGTGCACCGCGCACACGCCGCGACCACGCCGGAGGAGGCGCATGCGGTGGTGTCGGACCCGACGTTCCGCCCGGGCGAGGAGGCGGTCGTCGAGGCGCCGCTGCCGGCGCTGGCCCCGCCAGCAGGCGAGGAGCGGGCGGCGCTGGTGGCCGACGCGCCCGAGCGGGTGGCGGTCGCGGCCGAGGTCAGCGCGCCCGCGCTCCTCGTCCTCACCGACAGCTTCTTCCCCGGCTGGGAGGCCGAGCTGGACGGGACGCGCGTGCCCGTCCTGCGCGCGGACTATGCCTTCCGCGCCGTCGCGCTCGCGGCCGGCGAGCACCGGGTCGTGTTCCGCTACCGCCCGTGGAGCTTCCACATGGGCGTCGCGCTGGCCGCGGGCGCGCTCGTGCTGGCGCTCGCTGCGGCGCTCGGGAGGCTCGCGTGAGCGCGCTCGAGCGGCTGCTGGCCGCGCTCAACCGCCTGCCGATCGGCGAGCGCGCCGTGCGCGTGGACGGGGAGCGGCTCTACGCGGCGAGCCCGGATCGCTGGCTCGCGGCGCTCGCCTGGAAGACGGGCCTCCTCGAGGGCGCCGAGCGCCGCCTGATCGCGCGCGCGGTGAAGCCGGGGATGGTCGCGGTCGACGTGGGCGCCAACCTGGGCGTGCACACACTCGCGCTGGCGCGCGCGGTGGGGCCCGCGGGGCGCGTGCACGCGCTCGAGCCGGACCCGGCCAACTTCCGTCTCCTCGCACGCGCGGTCGCGGAGGCGGGCGCCGCGCAGGTGACGCTCCACCGGGCGGCGGCCGCCGCGCAGGCCGGGGAGATCGACCTCCATCTCTCGCCCGTGAACCGCGGCGATCACCGCCTGCACCCCGAAGCGGCGCGGCGCGCGCGGCTCCGCGTCCCGGTGGTCGTGCTCGACGAGCTTCTCGCCGGCGAGCCGCACGTCGACTTCGTCAAGATCGACGTGCAGGGGGCCGAGGTCGCGGTCCTGCGCGGGCTCGAGCGCACCCTCGCACGCAGTCCGGCGCTGGGCGTGCTCTGCGAGCTGTCGCCGGGCCTGCTCCGCCAGGCGGGGACCGACGCCGAGGTGCTGTTCGCGGTCTTCCGGGCTCGAGCTCTCCGCCCGCACCGCGTCGGCCGCGACGGGACGTGCGCACCCCTCGACGAGGTGAGCGCGCTCCGCGCCGCCGAGGCGGCGGGCCACCTGAACCTCTACTTCCGCGCCGCCGGGTCGGCATGGCCGTAGGGGCATAGCCCGGCGCGGCGATTGCTAACAGTGCGGCCTGCCACCTCAGGTGGCGGCCCCGCGTGGACCGCACGCTGAAACCCCCAGATGGCGCCCGGTCGAAGTCTGGCCAAGCTCCAGACTGCTGTCACTCATGCCTTTGTAAAGGAGTGAGTTACCATGCAATTTTTGCCTTCCACCCACTCCGGTGCTCGCCGTGCCGTGATTGCCACTCTGGGTGCCCTCCTTGCCCCCCCGGCCCTCGCCCAGCCGACCACCCCGGCATTCGTCCAGGGAGCGGCATTCGCAACCGGTTCTCGGGTCCCGACGGCCACCGTCACGCTCACCCGTCCGGTCGCCGGGGGCGATCTGCTGGTCGGGTGGTTCTCCCAGTACAACGTCCCCGGGGAGGTCCAGGTATCGGACAACGTGAACGGCACCTGGACGCGGGCGGCGGCCGGAGCGCAGGCCTTCGATGACGACACGGGTGACATCGCCCTCTACTACCGCGAGAACAGCCGCGCGGCGCCCGGCGGGATCACCATTACCGTGTCCGCCTCCGCGAGCGCGTTCCTGCAGGGGACGGTCGCCGACTATTCGGGCGTCGCTCTCGCCGGCTCGCTCGACCAGGTCGCCGCTACGCACGGTAATGAGGGAAGGGTCGTCGACACCGGTGCGACCGCGGCGGTGGGTGCGGGCGAGCTCGTGTTCGCGGCCTTGTTTACCGACGCCGCTCCCGGGTCGGTCACGCCGGGAAGCAGCGGTGGCATCCCGTACACGCCTCGCGCACAGACGTCGAGCGGGTCCGTCTATGAAGAGGACATCACGGCGAGCGCCGCGGGCCCCCAGCACGGGACGGCCACCCTTGGCAACGCCGTCGAATGGTACGCGGTGTGCGCCGTCTTCCGCCCCTATCCCGCCTCGCCGCCCGTGCCGCCCTCCACCCCGAGCGGCCTCGGCACCAGCAGCGTGGCCTCCACGCGGGTCGCCCTCTCGTGGTCGCCATCCAGCGGCAGCGTCGCCGGCTATACCGTGTACCGAGACGGTGCGGTCATCGGGACGACAGGGCCCGACACCACGATCTTCCTGGACCGGGATGTCACGCCATCCACCACCCACACGTATTCGGTCGACGCCTTCGACCTCGTGAACGATCACTCGGCGCGGTCGGCACCCCTGACGGTTACCACTCCGGCACAGTCACCCGAATTCGTCCAGGGAGCGGCAGCCTCGCCCGCCACCCGCCTCCCGTCATACACCCTCACCCTGACCGAGCCGGTTCTGGCCGGCGATCTGCTGGTCGGGTGGTTCAGCCAGTTCGACGTTCCGGGCGAGGTGCGGGTCTCGGACGATGTCAATGGCCCGTGGACGCGCTCGGTCTCGACGACGTGGAGCGGAACGGGCGACATCGCCCTCTACTACCGGGAGAACTCCGCCCCCGCGCCGTCAGGACTCAGGATCACGGTGTCGGCGTCGGCGTCCGCGTATCTGCAGGAGGTGGTCGCGGACTTTCGAGGTGTGGCCGCGGTGGGAGCACTCGACCAGGCGATGGTATCGCAAGGCGCGGGGACCTACGCCAGCGTGGGTCCGACCGCCCCGGTCCCCGCCGGCGAGCTGGTCGTGGCGGCGGTCCTCACCGGCGGCCAGCCGAGGTGGGCGACTCCCGGAAGCAGCGAGAGGGTGCCCTACCTCATCGACGCGCACAACGGAAGCTACGCCTCCGACCTCGAGGACATCCTGTCCAGCGCCGCCGGCCCGCAGGTGGGGAGCCTGACCTTGGGCGCGGCCACCAACTGGTACATGGCGCTGGCTGCATTCCGTTCCACCGGATCGCCGACGCCGACCACGACCAGCACGACGCCGCGAACCACCACGTCGACGTCCACCACCACCACGGTCACCGTGCCGCGCACCACGACCACTCAACCGCCGACCGCGACGTCCACCTCCACCACCACGACCACGACCCACGCGACGACGACCACCACCAGGCCGTTGCTCCCGTGCGGCGGGCTGTTTCCCGTGTGCCTCGGCAGCTGTCCGCCCGGGCTGACGTGCACTGCCGGCGGCCTCCTCGAGGCGTGCGCCTGCCGGTGAGCGGCGCGCTCGGCGCGGTCGATACGAGGAGCTGCTGGAAGCACGTTCCGCGGGGCGCCTTGACGGCCCCGCGGCCGCGAGGGGAAGCTCCGCCGCGCGTCATGGATCCCCATCGTCCCTGCCCGGTTTGCGGCGCGCGGCGCGCGCGCGCGCTCCACCGCCGCCCCACGCGCCGCATCCTCCGCTGCGCGTGCGGCCTCGTGTTCGTCGACCCGCTGCCCTCGGAGGCCGAGGTGGCCGCGCGCGAGGCCGAGGCGTTCCGCGGCGAGCTCCTCGCCGAGACGCGCGCCATGTTCGACGCCTACGGCCGCGGCTACCGCGACGACGATCCCGTGGTGCGCGCCTTCGCGCGGCACCTGGCGACGCTCGGGCGGCTCGCCGCCGGCCGGCGCCTCCTCGACGTCGGCGTCGGCACGGGGCTCCTCGTCCACCTCGCGCGGCAGGCGGGCTGGGACGCGGCGGGCGTCGACATCTGCACCGAGGCGGCCGCGCGCGCCGCGCGCGAGTTCGGCGTCGCGGTCGCGGTCGGCGACTTCCTCGCCGTCGATCTCCCCGGCGCCTACGACGCGATCACCATGGCGGACGTGGTCGAGCACAGCCGCGATCCGCGCGCGTTTCTCGCGCGTGCCCGCGCGCTCCTCGCCCCGGGCGGCGTGCTCTACGTCGGCGTGCCGAACCACCGGAGCCCGGTGTACCTGGCCGCCGACGTGCTCGGCCGGGTGCCGGGGACGGGCGGCCTCGTCGACCGGCTCTACGTGCCGAACCACTACCAGTACTTCACGCCCGACACGCTCGCGGCGCTGGCGCGCGAGGCGGGCTTCACGGTGGCCGCGCTCGAGCGGGAGAACTCGTACCTCGGGCGCTACGAGCTCTCGCCGGTGATGCGCGGCGGGCTGGCGGCGCTCCTCGCCGCGGGCCGCGCGGTGGGCATGGAGTCGCGGCTCGCGCTGTTCGCGCGGCGGGCGTGAAGCGAGGGGGCGCTAGTCTCGGGCGAGCGCCCGCGCCAGGACTCGCCCATGCGGGTCGCCCATCCGCGTCACGTTCCCATAGAGCGTCTTGGCGGCCCAGCATGCGTTTTCGTCCGACGCCTGCGCGGTGTCATGGAGCACGCGCGAAAGCCGCTCGCCTTCGTCCGCCGGAAGTCCCCCCACGAGCGTCGCCAGGGCATCCGTCACCTCCGTCTCGGACACCGAAGGGGCTTCGACCTGCTTCAGCTCCGCCATCGCACTGCGCGCCGTGAGATCGATCCAGGCGTCCAACGCGTCGGGATCCAGCTTCAGGAAGGCGGTATGCAATTGCTCGACGGTCGGGGAATTTCGGAAGATGGCCGCGCACGTCCCCACGTCGGCGCGCTCCACCAGCGCCCTCATGAGAGAGACGCGTTGCAGCAGCGCGTCGTCGGGAAGTCGGGCGGCGCCTTTCGTCGCCAACGCCCTGATCAGCTGGACCGGCTCCTGAGGGGAGGGCGATCGTGCGAGCAACTCGCGGAACTCCGGTATCGCCTGGAACTGCCCGACGGTCCTCTTCCAGGCGACCTCGAGCGGATCATCCTCGTGCTGGCGCGCCGCGCCGACCGGTTCGCTCCCGTCCCCGACCTGCCGAGCACGGAGCCCAACCCGAATGCAGAGGCCGACCAGGAGCAAGCCAGCGACGGCGATGGCGATGGCGACCCGCGACCATGACGGGTTGCGCTCTGGTGCAGGCGACGGCGTGGGTTCGGCGTGGTGCTCGTCCAAAAGCGTCTGCCCCCCGATGGACGATGCCACACTGCGTTCGCGAACGGCAAGTTGATCGCCCCTCAGGCGTCGCGCACGCCGCGCACGATCTGCACCGCGCAGAGGAGACGGAGCCCCGGGATACGGTTGAGCCGCGCCTCCAGGGCGAGGAGCCCCGGCCAGCGGTTGACCGCCGGGATGGGGACGGCGCCGTACATGACGCGGGTCACGCCGCTCAGGCCGGCGCGCCGGTAGTCGCGCACGAGCGCCCAGGGGACGATGGTGAGGAGCCCGCGCTCGACCCGCCAGCTGCGCAGCCGGTCGAGCGTGATGTAGGCGTACCAGGCGGGGTTGAGCGGGTTCGGCTCGACGCAGACGACGACCCCGCCCCGCCGGGCGGCGCGCCGCATGCTCGCCAGCATGGCGACGCGGTCGGCGACGTGGTGCAGGAGGTGGACGCCGTAGACGAGGTCGTAGGCGCCGCCCGGGTCGAGCCGCTCGGCGTCGCCGGCGATCGTGCGCAACCGGTCGCCCAGCCCTTCGGCCCGCGCCCGCTCCTCGAGCCGGGCGAGCGCGCGCGGGCTCAGATCGAGCGCGTCGATCCGGTAGCCGGCGCGCAGGAGCGGCAGGGTATAGCGCCCCGCGCCGGCGCCGATCTCGAGCAGATGGCGTCCGGGCGGCGCGCTCACGGCGAGGAAGCGGCGGAAGAGCGACTCCGAGTGCAGGTCGAAGACCGCTGCCTCGCGGGCGTACTCGTCGGCGAGCGTCTCGAAGTGCTCGCGCTGGCGGAGGCGCGTGCGCTCCGCGCGGCCGGGGTCGCGCATCCCGGCCGCTAAGCACCGGGCCGTCGCCGGTGTCAAGCGGAAGGCTCGCACGAAAACCGGCGGACCGTTCACCCGGATCGACGCGGTCCACTGGCGGCGCCGCGCTCGACCCCGCGCGTCGGGCTGATCTAGGATCGGCCGCGTGGACGCGCACAGCCGCCAGAGCGTGGTGCTCTGCCGCACCGGGCCCCGCCGGCTGCGCGAGGACCTCGAGCGCGTGCTCGCGCTGGCGGGCGCCGAGCGCCTGGACCCCGCCCGGCGCACGCTCATCAAGTTCAACGGCAACGTGAAGCGCTACTACCCGGGCTCGAACACCTCGCGCTGGTTCCTCGACGCCCTGCTCGGCATCCTGCACGACCGCGGCTTCCGCGACGTGAGCCTGATCGAGGGCGACCTGCCGCAGTTCACGGTCGAGGAGATGCTCCGGCACACCGCCCTCGACCGCGTGCTCGAGCGCCACCGGGTGCGCTGCATCAACTACGAGCACCTGCCGCGCAAGGATCACCTCCCGCTGCTCCTCGAGGACGCGCAGGTTCTCAACACGCCCACCATGCACACGCACGGCTTCGCGGTCGTGTCGTGCGCCACCAAGAACCTCTTCGGCCTCCTGCCGGTCGACCGCTGGCGCCACCATCCGGCGCTCTCCGAGACGCTCCTCGACCTCGCCGCGCGCGTCTCGACCTTCACCGTCGTCGACGGCACCGTGTCGATGTACGGCGACTCGACGCGCACCGGCACGCCGCTCCGCACCGACCTGCTCGGCGCCGGCTGGGACAACCTGGCGGTCGACGTGGTGGCCGCGAAGGTGCTCGGCTTC
The DNA here is from genome assembly GCA_046744245.1 of Thermodesulfobacteriota bacterium. Classification (GTDB taxonomy): domain Bacteria; phylum Desulfobacterota; class Binatia; order DP-6; family DP-6; genus DP-6. The sequence continues at coordinate 4,515 of JBKPBB010000498.1, read as the reverse complement.
TCGCTCGAGCAGGTGCCGCTCCTCGCCCTCGCGCGCCAGCGCGGGCTCACCGGCCCGCGCGCCGAGGTGATCGGCGACTTCGCCTGGGAGACCCTCCCGGACTTCCACGTCCCCTTCACGCGCGGCGCCGCCCGGCGGCTCAGCATGTGGCTCGAGGGCCTGTCGGGCGACGGCGTCCTCCCGCGCTTCACCAGCCGGCTCCTCCACCAGCCGCTCTTCCGCCTCTACGCCGGGGCGGTCGGGCTCTACGTCGAGCTCAACTACCTGCGCAACCGCCGCATGCTGCGGAGCGGCCCGTGGATGGAGTACGAGCTCCCGGAATAGCGTAGCGGGGAGGCGGGGGCGCCCTCGGAGCGCCTATGAGGCGCCGCACGAGACCCGCGACCGAGCCTCCTCCGCCACACGGCGCCGAATCGAAGCGCAGAGGGCGCCCCCGCCTCCCCGCACCGCCGTCTCGGCTCCCGCGCATCACGCCGGTAGCCGCGTCGCCCGCGTCCGCGCGTACCGCCACATCGACGGGCGCAGCGCCGCCAGCGCGACCACGCCCACCTGTGCGAGCGAGGGCAGGGGGTCGTCGCGCGCCCAGTCGTCGTAGGCGAGGTCCGGGGCGCGGAAGCGGAAGAAGCTCGGCTCGAGGCGGAAGCGCGCCGGGTTGGCGAGGAAGTGGAGGAGGTCGCCGGGGAGGAGCCAGCGGCAGAGCTGTCCGACCTTGTAGCGCCGCACCTCCGGGCAGTCGCCGGCCACCGCCACCTGGTAGAGGAGCGACGGGAAGTCGACGCCGCTCCGCACCGCCAGCTCGAGCGAGCCCACGAAGCGCGGGTTCACCTCGAGGAGGCGCGCGGCGCCGTCGCGCGGGTCCGTCTTCCACTCGACCATCGCGAAGCCGATCCATCCGAGCGCCGAGAGCAGGCGCGCGGACCGCTCCACCAGGTCCGGCCGCTCGACGCTCACGCGCAGCGTGCTCGGGCCGCCGCCGAGGGGATACTCGCGCAGGCGGCGGTGGACGAAGGCGGCGCGCAGCGCGCCGCGCGTGTTGAAGAGGCAGGAGACGCCGTGCGCCTCCCCGCCGGGTGGCACGCGCTCCTGCACGAGCGGGCGCGGGAAGACGGCGGCGACGCGGCGGTACGCGGCCGCGAGCGCCTCCGGCCGCTCCACGACGGTCACGCCCTGGGCGCCCCACCCGCGGCGGGGCTTCACGACCACCGGGAAGTCGAGCGCGAGCGCGCCGCCCAGGTCCTCGGGCCCGGCGGGCAACGCGCTCCGCGGCACCGCGAGGCCGAGCGCCGCCGCCCGCTCGGCGGTCGCGTGCTTGTCGAGCGCGACCGTGATCGCCTCGTGAGGAGCGATCGGCAGGACCACCCCCGGCAGCCGGTCGCGCGCCGCCGAAAGCGCCGCGAGCGTCGGGTCCTCGAGCGGGAAGCAGACGAGGCCGCGCTCGCCCTCGGCCAGGCGGGCGACGGCGGCGACGAAGCCCTCCGGGTCGCGCGCCGGCGCGGGGAGCACGAGGTGACGCTCGACGTAGCGCGACACGGCCGCGGCCACGAGCCTCGTCGCGTCGCAGGTGAGGACCCGTACGCCGCGCCGCCCGAGCGCGCGTACGGCCGAGATCGCCTTCCGCCAGCGCGCGTCGGTCAGGAGCACGGCGGGGGCGGCGGGCATGGGCGCGCCCTCATAGCCGGCGGGCGTCGGCGGCCGCAACGGCGTGGCGCCGGGCGTGGCGAGGGCCCGATTGACCCCGCGCCGGCGCCCCAGTATGAGCCTCACGCGCCGTGTCCATCGCGCGCCGGCTTCGCACCGCGGCTCTCTACCTGGTGGTCGGGGGGAGCATCGCCTTCACGGCCGGCGAGGTCGTGAGCCGCGCCTTCCACGTCGCCGACCGCCTGAACGGTTTCCCGCGCCGCCTCTTCACGCCGACCGAGCGCCCGCACCTGCCCTACGTCCTGACCCCCGGCATCGACCTGTGGATGCGAGGCATGCACGTGCAGGTGAACGAGCACGGGCTCCGCGGGTCCGGGGTCGCCACCCGGCCCCCGCCCGGCGTGCACCGCGTGCTCGCGCTCGGCGACTCGGTGACCTTCGGCGAGGGGCTGGAGGCGGAGGAGGCGTTCCCGGCGCTCCTCGCGCGCGAGCTCGCGGCGCGCACCGGGGCGCGCTACGAGGTACTGAACGCGGGCGTCGAGGGCTACAACGCCGAGACCGAGCTCGCCTTCCTCGAGGAGCGCGGCCTCGCCCTCGGGCCCGAGACGGCGGTGGTCGCCTTCAACCTGAACGACTACGACTACGCGCCGGTGCTCGGCCCGCTCGGCATCCTGACGCGCGATCGCGCCGCGCGCGTCTCGAGCTCGCTCGCCGACGTTTCGGAATTCTACTTCCTGGTGCGCTGGCTCGTCGCGACGCGCGGGCGGCCGTGGGGCGACTCCGCGCCGGCGGCCGCCTTCACGGCGCGCCCCGGCCAGCGCTTCAGCGACCTCGACCGCTACGTCTCCGCGCTCCGCAAGAACTACTACGCGCACCCGGCCGACGGGCGCTGGCAGGTGATGGTCGATGCGCTCCGTGGCCTCGGGGAGACGGCGCGCGCGCATCGCCTCCGCCTGGTCATCGCCATCCTGCCCGATGGCGATCAGATCGGGGTGGCCGACCCGGACCTCCTCCCGCAGCGGAAGGTGCTGGGGATCTGCGCCGACGCCGCCCTCGACTGCCTCGACCTCCACCCGGTGTTCGCCGCTGCCGCGCAGGACGGCGAGCTCTTCTTCGACATCATGCACCCGAACGCGGCCGGGCACCGGCTGATCGCGCGGGCGCTGGCCGAGCACCTGCTCGCCGCGGCTGGATTCGTGAGCGGCGGCGGAGTTTGACCTCCGCGCGCGGCACCCTCTAGCATCGCCTCGCCGTGCCCGCCGCCCCCACGGTCGTCGTCATCCCGGCCCTGAACGAGGCCGCCACCATCTCCGCGGTCGTGTCCGGCGCGCGCGCCGCGGCGCCGGGGGCGATGGTCGTGGTCGTCGACGACGGCTCGACCGATCGCACCGCCGAGCTGGCCGCTGCGGCAGGGGCCGAGGTGCTGCGCCTGCCCTTCACCTGCGGCATCGGCACGGCGGTGCAGGCGGGTCTCCGCTTCGCCGTGGCACGAGGAGCGGACCGGGTCGTGCGGCTCGACGGCGACGGCCAGCACGACCCGGCGGACGCCGCCCGCCTCCTGGCCGCGGTCGCGGGCGGCGCCGACTACGCGATCGGCTCGCGCTTCTGCGACCGCGCCGCGTCGAGCTGGCGGCCGTCGCTCTTCCGCCGCCTCGGCATCCGCTGGTTCGCGGCGGCGCTCCGCCTGGCCGGCGCGCGCGGCGTGACCGACCCGACCTCGGGCTTCTTCGCCGCCAACGCCCGCGCCGCGCGCTTCCTGGCCGAGCACTACGCCTCCGACTACCCCGAGGTCGACGCCGTCGTGCGCCTCGCGCGGCGGGGCTTCCGGCTGCTCGAGGTGCCGGTCGCGATGCGCGAGCGCGGCGGCGGCGTGTCCTCGATCGGCGCCCTCGGCGCGGTCGCCTACATGGTGAAGGTGACGGTCGCCATCCTGCTCGGCTGGTTCGACACGCCCGCCCTCCCGCCGGGCAAGTAGCCGTGCCCGGGCGCCTGCTCGTCATCGTCCCCACCCTGAACGAGCGCGAGAACCTGCCCTCGCTGGCGGCCGCCATCTTCGCCGCGCCGGTGGGTGCGGACCTGCTGGTCGTGGACGACGCCTCGCCCGACGGCACGGGCGCGGTCGCGGACGAGCTCGCGCACGGCGATCCGCGCGTGCGCGTGCGTCACCGGGCGCGCCGGCTCGGCATCGGGAGCGCGTACGTGGAGGGCTTCCAGCGCGCGCTCGCCGATGGCTACGAGGCCGTGGTCACCATGGACGCGGACTGGTCGCACGATCCCGCGTACCTGCCCGGGCTGGTGGCGGCCGCCGCGGACCACGAGCTGGTCGTCGGCTCGCGCTACCTGCACGGCATCAGCGTCGTCAACTGGACGCTCACGCGCCTCATGCTGAGCCAGGGCGGCAACCTCTACGTGCGCACCATCACCGGGCTCCCCCTCCGCGACTGCACCAGCGGCTTCCAGGTCATCCGGCGCGCGGCGCTCGAGCGCATCGGAGTGGGCCACATCCGCACCAACGGCTACTCCTTCCTGGTCGAGCTCAAGTACCGCATCTTCCGGAGCGGCGGCTCGATGGTCGAGGTGCCGATCGTGTTCACGCAGCGCCGCCACGGGCGCACGAAGATGACGCGGAGGGAGATCTTCCTCTCGCTCGTGAACGTGTGGAAGCTACGCCTGGGGCTCTACCGGCGGTAGGAGACCCATCTATTGCGTGTAGCCCAGCGACCGGAGCTTGCGCTGGATGTCGTCGCGGTTGAGGAGCCAGGCGGGCTCGGCGCTCGGCAGCGGGCGGGCGGCCGGCTCGGCGGACGGGTGTGCGCGGCGCCAGCGCGCGCAGGCCTCGTGCGCCTGCTCGAGCACGGCGCGCGCGGCGGCCACGCC